>CAMEYZ010000230.1 GCA_945947715.1 uncultured Clostridia bacterium
CTCGTCGATGCCGCTTATTCCGTAAACGGAAGCGTTCGGCATGATATTATCACAGCGCTCCTGTACGCGGTTGACGATTTTCTCGATATCCTCCATGGTGTTCATGGCATCTATCATGTTCACAAGCACGAAAAGTCGGCTGAAATTCAGCGGCACGATGTGGCTTGCGATGAAAAACTGCTCCGATTCGGAGAAGGGCGAAAGTGCGCTTGCTACATAGATAACAGCGTCCGCTTTCAGCAGGAACTCCTGCACCTGATTATCCAGCTCGTCAAGGTCGGACAGTCCCGGTGTGTCCACAATGCGGATATCCTTTAAAATTTCCGCGTCGCTGCGGACGTCCACATAGTCCAGCTCTCCGGGGAAGAAGTCCAGAAGCTCGGAAAGCCTGTCACGGCGCAGGTCGTCCTTCATAAGATTTACCCGCTTGCCGTTTTTCAGCACAGCCTCCACCGAGGGCACGTCCCCGTAGGAGATGCAGTTTATGGTAAAGGTCTCGGGCGCAACATTGGTAGGCGCCACGTTTTTGCCGAGAATTGCGTTGATTATGGTACTCTTGCCACGCTTGAAGTCTCCGATGACTACCAGCGAGAAGGGCTCGTCCTTTTTCTGATTGATGATAGAGTCCCACTTAGCCATTCTGTCGGTACATTCCTCGCCCAGAATGGCGCAGAGCTCACGGTCGCTTATCAGACGGTTCAGCTCCCGCTGAACGAATTCTATGTCCTTTTCGGCGGTTTCGTTAATATTTTCCATACTGCTCAAGCCCCCCTTTCAGACGTTAGGCGACTCTTCGGCGCCTGCAAGAATTTCACACCTGATCTCAAGAGTCTGCTTATTTGTGAGATGTATCCCGCCAGCGTCCAGGTCAGGCCGCCATGAATAGAGTATCTCGCAGGCGATAAACTCCATGCCTGCCATGATACGGCGCTCGTCCTGAGTGGTGTCGGGGTCCAGCTTCAACGACCTTACAGGGGTTTTATGGACGATATCGTACATTTCCCGCACGCGGTCAAGGTCGATGTTAGTATCGGTATTTCCGAAGGAATCGGGCAGAGCCTTTTTCCTTATAGAAGCGTATATCTCCGGGAAGGCCGCCGGGTCGTCCAGGCAGATGATACCTGCCCTGTCAGCGGTCAGGTCAGCCGACCGCAGCCAGCTATTAAGTGCATAGCTAAGCTGTCTGGTCTCCCCGGCAGCCTTTGGCTCGGGAGTCTCTGCGGCATATCTGTTATTCACGCTGATGCCGGGGTATGTGAAGGCGAAATCATAGGCCGAGTGATTGTTCTGCATTCTGCCTATCTCGCAGCCGAAAAGGTAGTAAAGCTCCTGCATGCTGCACATCTCGGCGATATCCGAGGTCAGCACGATACAGGGGTCAAAGCCCTCCCCCGTGAGAGAATATATCTCCGGGATATCCCTTGCGGTCTTGACCATAACAGTGGGCACTCTTGCCTGGAGCCTTTCGCTGCACACATTTGCGGCGTTGTAGGCGTTAGCGAAAAGCATGGAAGTAGCCGTATCCGCCGAGCGGAACACCTTTTTAAATTCGTTAGGAATATCGGCGGCGGTTATCATCTTATAGAGCTTCGACCACCCCGATACGGTATTTATTTTAGCTCTGCCCGAGAAATCGCCGTCGAAGGCGTAGTCCATCCGTCCGTCCACCATATGCTCGGTGGAGGTCCTTGTACGGGCGTCCAGATAGGCGGAAAAGGACGTATTTATTTCCAGCAGAGGATTCGCTGAACTATTTATATCCATTACTATACAGTCCTCCCCTTATTCTTCGTCCATCATAGCATCTGCAAAGCTCTTGTGGAGATTATAGGTCTCAGCGAGCAGACTTCCGGTATACTCGGCGATATTCTGCAGACGCATCTTCTCGTTGTCGGAGAATTCCTTTTTCTTAGCCTTCTGTTCGTTGAGGCTGTCGAGGGTTTTCTGGGTATCCTTAAGGATTACCTCCGTTTCCTCCTCGATGCGCTCCTTAAGGCTGGAGAAGGAATTGTAAACCTGACGACGGACTGTTTCGGTGAAGTCGCTGTTTATCTTCATTTCGTGGAACTGCTTCTTGACCTGGGTCTTGAAGTTGTTCTTGAACTTGTCGATGCGCTCCTGGACCAGGAACTTATCCACGGAGAATTTTCCCGTGAAGGTGCCTGCCAGACCAGCGATAGCCATGATGCACAGTCCCGCAGGAGAGAGGAACATTCCTCCCGCAACAGCAGAAACCAGCACGAATGATGTAGCCACCCATGCAGTAAGTCCGGTAAGCCCGCCGAGAAGTGCGCCCTTGATGCCTGCCTCTCTGAATCCGATGAACAGGCCGCCGATTCCCACAGAGCCGATAACAGAGCCGATTACAGAATCCATAGCACCGCCATTTCTCGCAGAGCGGGAGTTCACGCGGAACATCTCCTGGATACGGTTGATAGACGCAAAGAATTCGTCCTCGAAGGTCTGGAGACGTGTAGCCTCGTCGCTGAGTCCCACGTTGATGTCATTCTGAATCTGCTCGCAGATAAGCTGCGCCTTATTCTCGATATTTTCCTTTATCTTGTCGGTAAGGCGCTCGTAGACTATCTTCATTTTTTCGCGCTTAAGGTCATCAGCGGACATCTGATAGTCGTCGATAACCTGCATAGCGGTCTCTTCTATCTGCACCCAGTAATCGTCGAGGATAGGCTGGAGCTTTTCGAACACGCGGTTTGCGGCATCGTTGATGCGGACGAACTCCTCACGCTTTTTGGTGCGTATCTCCTCTATCTCGTCGATAGCCAGCTGATACTTTTCCATGAACTCATCGTTTTCCATCATTAAAGCATTTTCGCGGAGCACGATAGCATTAATGACCTCGGAGCCGGAGCTGATTATCTTATTTGCCAGAATCTGGAGCGAGATAGCGCCGCGCTCCTGAGTGAGCATAGCTTCGAGGACGCTCTCGAACTTGGGGAAATTAGATTCCTCAAGCATAGCAGCGTCGTTATTTTCCTTAGCCATAAGAGCCTTTTTAGCGTAAACGCCGATTACCTTAGGCTTACCGATTTTTCTTTTATAAACGTCGAACTCCTTAGAGTTTTCGCCCATAACCTTCTTAGCCTTTTCCATAACATAGCTGCAGATACGCTTTTCGATAGTCTCGACGATACGGTCCTCGTCCTCCTTGGAGAAGGTACCGAAGCAGTTTACAGCGAAGATAATACGGCCCAGGTCGCTGGTGAGCATTTTCTTTTCAAGGAATTCCTTTTCGAACTGAGAGAAGGGTGAATTTGCGCTGATAACGAACACAGCAGCATCTATTTCCGGGAGGATAGAGAGAGTGACATTAGTCATCTGTTCATCATCGTTAAGGCCGGGGGTATCTAT
>CAMEYZ010000231.1 GCA_945947715.1 uncultured Clostridia bacterium
AAAAATCAGCTAAAGCATGCTATAATGAAGATGACCCGGAAATGTCCGGATATATTGCAATAAGACTGTATGAAAGGCTGTGAGTGTATGAATTCCGACAGATATGCCGCCGCATATGAATATGCAGCACGAAAACATGAGGGACAGTATCGGATAGGCGGAGAACCCTATATCACTCACCCTGTTGCAGTTGCGGAGATACTCAGGGGCTGGGGATATGACGAGGAGCATCAGATTGCTGCGCTGTTTCACGATCTGCTGGAGGATACTGACGCTTCAGAGCAGGAAATAGAGGAAATCGGCGGAAAGGACGTTCTCAGAGCTGTAAAGCTTCTGACAAAGCAAAAGGGATATATCATGTCGGAGTACGTTGCGGGGATAAGGAGCGACCCTATGGCATTTGCCGTAAAGGCGGCTGATAGACTGCATAATCTGCAGAGCGCATTTTCTGCGGACGAAAGCTTCCGTCGGCGGTACATCGCCGAAACTATAGAGTGGTACATGGACTTTTCGCCAGAAATACCAGATGCGGTGAAAAAGCTGTCCGAGACCCTTGGCTGACAGACCAATAGTTCTAATGTGAACCTAATCATTAAAAAAATCCCGCATGGTCAGATGCGGGATTTTTGTATGTTTTTACGGCAGATAGTTTTCATAAGCATAAAATGTGGAGTAGACCGCCTGATAGCGTTCATAATCTCCTGCCAGCACCAGAATGTAGCTGTGGTCTCCCTTTTCGGCGAAGCTGACAAGGCACTGTCCTGCCTCATCAGTAAAGCCTGTTTTTCCTGCGGTTATAGTAACTCCCTCCACCTCAGTGCCGTACATTCTGCTGAACATATTGCTGTACAGCACGATACCGTCTGGGTGCTGTTCAGTGGGAGAGGTGGTGTAGGTGTAGGTCGATAATATCTCGCGGCACAGGGGGTCGTCCATAGCGGCCTTCATTATCATGCTCATTTCGATGCAGGTGGTGTAGTGCTCCTTATTGTGAAGTCCCGAGCTGTTCATAAAATGGGTCTCCGTCAGTCCCAGCTCCTCGGCCTTTTGGTTCATAAGCACCACAAAATTTTCCTCGCTGCCTGCAATGTAGTTGCACAGTCCCACAGCAGCGTCTGCGCCGGAGGGGAGAATAAGTCCGTAAAGCATATCCTTCACGGTGACCTCTTCGTCCACATCAAAGCCAACTCGCGAGGCGTTTTCCTGCACCAGGGGAGCAAGCAGCTCATAGGTCATGGTATAGGTGTCACTTAGCTGTGAGCTGTCCAGATTTTCCACAGCCACCAGCAGCGTCATTACCTTAGTCATTGAAGCAGGGTAGATCTTTCTCATGCTGTCGTGACGTCCAAGTATCTCACCTGTTTCTGCGTCAATGAGGACGGAATTGTTGGCGGTAACGAAATTCTTGTCCATTTCCGCAGTGCGGTCGGTTTTATAGGGCTTACGGAAGCCTGTTATCTCGTAGTCAGCTTCATCGGGAGCCTGTGTTTCAGCGGGAATATCCTCGGTAGTGGAGGTTATCAGCGATACCTCTGCAATGGGTGCAAGAGTGTTTTTCTCCTTAGGTGCCGCCAGCTTCGAGATACCAAAAGCAGCTCCTGCTACAGCACCCGCGCATATAAGAACAACGACACACTGCAATGCAAATCTTTTTTTCTTTCTGTTTTTATTTACCTTCAAATTTATTGCTCCTTGATTTTTGCTTTTGATTTACTCGGTGGGGATTATCCGCGAGCAGGCATAGATTATCAGATCCTTACGGGTGACGATACCAATAAAGATGCCGCGGTCGTCCACCACGGGTACAAAGTTCTGAGTCTTTGCACAGTTTACCAGGTCATCGGGCTTGGCGTTGACATGTACAGGGAGTATCTCGCGTCGTATGGGCATTTCCGACAGATAGTTCTCGGAAAGCTCCTCGGTATTGAAGCCGGTGTTGTATATGTATCTGAGAAAATCCCCCTCAGTGACAGTGCTGACGTACTCTCCCGCCTGATTTATGACGGGAACAGCGGTAAAGCCGTGTTCGTTCAGGTCAGCGAGAGCATCGGATATTTTCATGCTGTCGGTAAGATAGGAAACGTTGTTCTTAGTTGTCAGAAGGTTGAAAATATTCATAAGAAACTCCTTTAGTCTTGAATAATGTCCTTAAATTCGGTATTTATCTTTGAAAGTATTCGGTAATATGCCAGCTGAGTGAGATGCATACCATCGCCACCGTCGCACTCTGTCAGCAGATAGCCGTTCTCATCGGAGATCACATCTCCCACATCTATGAAATACAGCGGAAGCTCGGACGAGGATACCATTTCCGCAGCAGCAGCATTATACTCAATAATGGTAGAATTTGCGTTCCATTCGTGATAAGCGGCAGTTGGAGTCATGCCAATGATGATTATCCTGCTTTCAGGTGAGACCTCGTTTATCTCACGGGCCAGCCCTTCCAGATTAGCAGTATAGGTCTCCTTGTCGGTCATATTGATATCGTTAATGCCCATCCACAGAAAGGCCATATCCGGCTGATAAGCCTGGGCGGCAGTGGTCACGGTATAATCAATATCATGGAGCTTGAATGTAAAATCATTGAGATTTCTTGCAGCACCTCCGCCCACAGCAGCCACTCTTTCAGGGTCCACAAGGTCGTTATAAACGGAAAGCGCGCGGCAGATAGAATCCCCGAAAAACAGACATTCGTCATAGAAGGTGGGGTCCCACTCTGTAGAGGGTCCGCTGTCTGAGTCGGTGACTTCAGCTGCGGAAGGGGTCTCAGTCACGGTCGATTCTGCATCTGAAACGGCAGTCTCTTCGGCTGTGCTTTCGGACGTGTCAGCGTATATGACGCTTTCAGGAGCAGATGTGACATTATAATCGTATATGTAATTCAGCTCAGGCGGTGTTTCGGAGATCTTTTCGCAGCCC
Source organism: uncultured Clostridia bacterium (assembly GCA_945947715.1). Taxonomy (GTDB): domain Bacteria; phylum Bacillota; class Clostridia; order Oscillospirales; family Ruminococcaceae; genus RGIG4694. Next base: position 2,920 of record CAMEYZ010000231.1, read on the forward strand.
GTGAAAAGCAGTATGGCCGATAATGCCGCCGTGATACTAAGACGGTTCATTTTGCAAGTCCTCCCGATAAAATAATGGGATAAATCATGTGATGTTAATGGTAAAGCTGCATACTATATCATTATATCCCTTTTCCGAATATATGTCAAGTTTTTTTGCAAAATTTGATGCTTACAAAAAACACTGCCGCACAAGCTGTAAAGCAGGTGCGGCAGTGTTTTAAAACATCAGATCTTATGTCGGTGAAAAGGGTCAAAGCAGGCTGTCTATAAAATATGTCCGGTGAAATGTCAGAAAAAATGTCACAGCAGCTGTCATACAGGATGTCCTATTTTTAGTAAAAACAGAAGAATGGAGAAAGCTTGTTTATTGGCTTATCAGCCTGCGTTTATGCCGAAGTTTGCGCAGAGAGCTGCAAGTCCGCCTGAGAAGCCGCTGCCTAC
>CAMEYZ010000232.1 GCA_945947715.1 uncultured Clostridia bacterium
GAAATGGTCAGATTCTGAGATAAATGCGCTGTGTACCCTTTCAAAGATGCTGTCGGTATATCTGCTGAAATTCCGCAGTGCTGTGAAGCTGGATAACGTCAATTTCTATACCGAAGCGATGCTTGAAAATCAGCGGCTGGTGTGCTATGGAGTGGACCCTGTAAGCTGGGATATCACGTACATAAGTCCTTATGCTGTGAACAGATTCCCCAATATCAAGATAGGGGAAAAGTGCTATAAGTGCATCATGGACGATGATTCGCCCTGCAAAAACTGTCCAATATTCGGTCTTGACGATGATTCCGACCGCTTCCAGAACGAGGTCTACAATGAAAAGTATGATTGCTGGTTCAGGTGCACTGTCACAAGAATGAAAAATCCCGACGGCGAGGAAAACTATCTTGTCTGCGTAAATGATATTACGGCTTATATTGAACGTGTAAACTCCAAGGACAGGCTTACTGGACTTATGACCTTTGAGCGCTTTACCTCCGATGCGGGGAAGGCTCTTTACAATGGAGAAAAGTACGCTGTTGCAGTGGTCAGCATAAATAAATTCCGCGGTATCAATGAAAAATACGGTATCAGAACGGGAAATGTGATACTGACTGAGTTTGCAAAAAGACTTACTTCTTCTGCAGAGGAAGGCGAGTACGTGTGCCGCTGGGGTGGAGGAAAGTTTATCCTTCTTCTGAAGGATAATATCGGACTTGAAGGTATAAAGCAGCGTATCGTTCATATGATATCCATAGCAAGCGCAGATATTTTCTCGATAACGGGTATCCATGTGGGATTTTATTCGGGTATGTACTGTATCCCCGAAAATGATTACCAGCTTGTTGCTGATATAGACAAGGCAAATTCTGCGAGAAAGACTATCTCTGCGGATTACTCTGCGGAAAACACCGTGGGCGTGTACGACGACAATCAGAATCGCGACGCCCTTGACCGAAAGCATATTGAAAGTATTATGCAGGAGGCTCTGGAAAACCATGAGTTCCGCGCGTTCTATCAGCCGAAGGTGCGCCTTGCAGACGGACAGATCACTGGAGCGGAGGCTCTTGTAAGGTGGATACGTCCCGGCGGAGAATTTATCTCTCCTGGAAGATTTATCCCCACCTTTGAAGAAAACGGCTTTATCACCGAAATGGATTTTGAGATATATCGTCAGGTATTTTCCGACCTGCGCCACTGGATAGACGAGGGCAGAAATGTTCCTGTGGTTTCGGTAAATGTGTCGAGACGTCATTTTATCGGCGATGATTTCCCACAGAAGATAGAGGCTCTCCGAAAGGAGTACGATATCCCGCACAAGTATATCGAGCTGGAAATTACTGAGAGCATGTTTTCAAACAATCTGAATCATGTTATAAGTATTGTTAACATACTTCGTGATTACGGCTTCCTTATCTCCGTTGATGACTTCGGTTCGGGATATTCAAATCTCAACCTGATAACGAAAATGCCCGTTGATATCCTTAAGGTGGACGGTGGATTTTTCATTAACCATGAGCTCAGTCATAAGGATAAGGCTGTTATTTCCACGATAATCTCGCTGGCGCACAGTTTGAATCTGTACGTTGTCTCTGAGGGTATTGAAAACAAGATACAGGTGGATTTCCTCAACGAATCAGGCTGCGACGTTGTTCAGGGATTTTTCTTCTACAAGCCCATGGACAGGGAAAGCTTTGAAAAGCTTATAGAAAAGCAATAATTTTATAAATTTCAGAATAATTGAGAATTTCGCGATAATAATATTACCGTACATTTTTCCGAAAGGACGAATTGATATGGCAGTAAAAATATCGCGAAATTCTTTTATTATGGAAAAGCCTCCCACGATCTACGGCTACGGCTCTGTGGTCGGAGATAAGGAAGGCGAGGGCCCTATGGCAAAATATTTCGACGAGGTGAGCATGGACGGATATTTCGGACAGAAAACCTGGGAAAAGGCGGAAAGCGAGCTTCTCAAAAGAGCGGTAGGTCATGCTCTGAAAAAAAGCTCTCTTAAACCTGAGGATATCGACTATATGTTTGCGGGCGATTTGCAGAATCAGTGCTGCTCCACTACCTATGGTCTGCGTGACCTGAATGTTCCGCTGTTCTGCATTTACGGAGCATGCTCTACCATGTCGGAGGGACTTGTCCTGTCATCACTGCTGACCGATTGCGGCGCAGGTGGCAAGGTCCTCGCTGTGACCTCATCCCACTTCTGTGCGGCGGAGCGGCAGTTCAGATTTCCTCTTTCCTACGGCGGAGTGCGTACTCCCACTGCACAGTGGACCTGCACAGCTTCCGGTGCGGCGGTAGTCTCTGCCAATGAGCGGCCTCCCTATATCAAGGGTGTTTCGATAGGCAAGATAGTCGATCTGGGAGTGACCGATGCCAATAATATGGGAGCGGCAATGGCTCCTGCGGCGGCATATATCATCAAAAATTATCTGACGGATACGGGGCTCACCCCTGAGGATTTCGACTGCATCATCACAGGCGATTTAGGACGCGTGGGAGGAACTCTTCTTATAGAGCTTCTCGCAAAAGACGGGATAAATATTTCCAAGCAGTACAAGGACTGCGGCACGATGATGTTTGATTTTAGCAAACAGGACGTCCATGCAGGAGGCTCAGGCTGCGGCTGCAGTGCTTCAATACTCTGCGGATATTTTCTGGACAAGCTAAAGTCAGGGGAGCTTGAAAATATTTTATTCTGCGCGACAGGAGCACTGATGTCTACTACCGCTTCCCAGCAGGGTGAAAGCATCCCTTCGATATCTCACGCCGTGCATATTTCTCACGACGGGAAAGCGCTTAAGATCAAGAGGTGACTATATATGGATTATTTATGGGCTTTTATTATAGGCGGATTATTCTGCGCCGTTGGACAGGTGCTTATCGACTACACAAAGCTTACCCCTGCGAGAATACTTGTGGCATATGTTGTTGCGGGAGTTGTGCTGGGAGCGTTGGGCTGGTATGACCCGCTGGTGGAGTTTGCAGGAGCGGGAGCTACTGTTCCGCTGACTGGATTTGGAAACGTGCTTGCAGACGGAGTCCGTGAGGCTATAGACCTTCACGGCTTCACAGGCATCTTCACAGGAGGCATTGCTGCGGCATCGGCTGGGATAACCACGGCCATCGTTTTCGGTCTGATAACTGCGCTGATATTCAAGTCAAAGGAAAAATAGCGCAGTGTTATTATCAGAAATATGAGCATAAAATATGTCTGACAGGGGATATTCGGCGTTTGTTCAGAGCGGCGTCGGATATCCTTTACGTTCATGGAAAATTAATTAAATATTTACCTTTTAAATAAGGACTTTTTCTCATAAGCTTGAAT
>CAMEYZ010000233.1 GCA_945947715.1 uncultured Clostridia bacterium
GATGCCAAACTGCACCAGCATTTCAGGACGACAGTCAACATTTGCACCTGCGTCCATAAGCATTGTATAGCCGTTTGCGGTGGGAAGCAGGGGAGCAAGTGCGGGACGCTTGATGCCCTTAAGACGCTTTGCGATAAATGTGGAGCCCACTACCAGCGCACCCGTGCTGCCAGCGGAAACAAATGCGTCGCCCTTTCCATCAGCGAGAGCCTGCAGTCCTACGGCCATTGAGCAGTCCTTTTTGCCCTTGATGACCTCGGTAGGCTCCTCATGGATATCAATGACCGACTCTGTATGTATTATGGATATTTTTTCGAGAGATATTTTATTTTTCTCGGCTTCGCTGCGGATAATTTTCTCATTTCCCGTGAGAGTGACCTCCACGTCCAGCTCCTTAACGGCCTTAGCCGCGCCCTGAATGACTGCTAAAGGAGCATTGTCTCCGCCGAAAGCGTCTACGATTATGTTCATACGATTACATCCTTTCCGGTTTTTGTACCATGGTAAATCTTCCGCCCAGGCTCTGATATAGAAAATCTCGTGCCTGTTCTATGGAGAAGCCTGCTATCACAGCTTTTTCGATAACGGCGAAAGCAGGTCCTCTGAGCTGTATGTAAAAGAAGTCCTCCGTTTCATAAGCACAGCGTATATCCTGATATTGGAAAAAGTGGTCACCTCTTTTGTCGATATTTCGGATACCATTGCTGTAGAACTCATACCTATCATATTGACCGGTAGACAGAACATCAATGCAAGCACATACCGCTCCGGTTATCTGCGGCATAAAAATGACAATTATCAGGAAAAAGACAGATTGTATCATAGCTTTTATGCTTGCTGAAAAGCTTAATATCAAATAAATAACGGACAGACAAAGCATTACTATTCTGAACACCTTTGTAGAATAACGGCAATATCCGCTTTGAAACTTGTATTTCTTTTCAAACGTGACGGGACAGTCTGCGATGAATAATGGAACGGGAGGATTCATGTTATTCATATTTTTTACCCCTTTGAGTATAAGTCATTTTTTATCCTTCATATATTCCTCGAAAGCGTTCAGTGCTCGATCAGCCACTGCCTGATAGCGCTCCTGCTTGCCCTTGATATGCTCGTCAAGGGGAGGAAGTATTCCCATATTTGCACCCATGGGCTGGAAATCGGTCACGGTCTCGTCGGAGATGTACCGTGACAGTGCACCTATCATTGTTTCCCGTGGGAGAATGAGCTCCTGCTGTTCCAGAATTTTCCTTGAAAGATTCAGTCCCGCCATTATCCCCGATGCAGCGGACTCCATGTATCCTTCAACGCCTGTCATCTGTCCCGCAAAGAAAAGCTTCGGGCGACTTCTCAGGGAGAAATCCCCGTTTAAAAGCTTCGGGGAATTTAAAAAGCTGTTTCGGTGCATTACCCCATATCTGACGAACTCGGCGTTTTCCAGTCCAGGTATCAGCGAAAATACCCGTTTCTGCTCGCCGAATTTTAGATTTGTCTGAAAGCCTACGATGTTGTAGAGAGTGCCCTCGCTGTTTTCCTTTCTGAGCTGTACCGCCGCATAGGGACGACTGCCCGTTTTCGGGTCGGTCAGTCCAACAGGCTTCATTGCACCGTAGCGCATGGTTTCCTCGCCACGCTTTGCAAGTACCTCGATAGGCATGCAGCCTTCATAGACGGTGAAGTCGTCCCGACAGCCTTCAGGACGGTCGAAATCATGGAGGGGAGCGCTTTCCGCATGGATTATCTCGTTGTAGAAGCGGAGATATTCCTCCTTTGTGAAGGGGCAGTTGATGTAGTCGTCGTCGCCTCTGCCATATCTTGCGGCGAAGAATACCTTATCCTTGTCGAGAGAGTCAAAGGTGACGATAGGCGCAGCTGCGTCGAAAAAGCTTAAGTATCCACCGCAAAGCCCTTGTATATCCTCTGCAAGCCCCTCTGCCGTGAGAGGACCTGTTGCGATGATAACATTACCTTCGGGAACAGCGTTCACTTCCTCGGAGATAACTTCAATTAGCGGCTCGTTCATTATCCTCTCAGTAACGCTGTCAGAGAATTTCTCCCTGTCCACAGCAAGAGCGCCTCCTGCAGGAACAGCATTTTCCTCGGCGCAGGCAACGGTCAGCGAGCCCAGTCTGCGCATTTCCTCCTTAAGCAGTCCCGCAGCGGAGTTTATCCGCATAGCCTTCAATGAATTGGAGCAGACCAGCTCCGCAAAGCCCTTGTACTTGTGAGCCGGAGTGTATTTTTGCGGCTTCATCTCATAAAGCCGGACGCTAATTCCATGCCTTGCCAGCTGCCATGCAGCCTCGCAGCCCGCCAGACCGGCTCCCACAACTATCGCTTGTTTTTCGTTCATATATCACTTTTCCTTTTTGATTGCGACCTCGTAGCCGCAGCCCTCCTTCAGGCAGAACATTTTACCGCCCTTTTTGAAGAGGGTAGTGCCGTCGTTGCACTTGGGGCATTTATCGGAAACGGGAGTGTCCCAGGTCATAAAGTCGCAGTTGGGATTATCCTCGCAGCCGTAATATTTCTTGCCCTTCTTTGATTTTTTTTGCAGCACCTTCTTGCCGCACTTCGGGCAGACGCCGCCTGTGTCCTTGACTATCTTCTTGGTATTGGTGCAGTCGGGGAATCCCGAGCATGCGAGGAATCTTCCAAAGCGTCCTATTTTGATGACCATAGGCTTGCCGCAGACCTCGCAGACCTCGTCAGTTTCCTCAACAGGCACCTTGACGCGCTTGCCCTCCATGGTGACCTCTGCCTTTTTGAGAGTATCGTCGAAATCGTCGTAGAAGTCCCGGAGAGTGTCCACCCAGTTCTTTTCGCCCATTTCAACCTTATCGAGATCGCTTTCCATTTCAGCTGTGAATTTGGTGTCAACTATCTTTTTGAAGCAGTTTTTCATCAGGTCGGTAGTGACCTCGCCCAGAGCGGTGGGTTTAAGCTGTTTTCCGTCACGCTCCACATACAGACGATTGATTATCGTGGAAATTGTGGGAGCGTAGGTGGACGGTCTGCCTATGCCGTTTTCTTCAAGAGCCTTGATAAATGAAGCCTCAGTATATCTTGCGGGAGGCTGTGTGAAATGCTGCTTGCCCTCGATGTTTTTCAGCTTAAGTGTATCTCCCTTTTCGATTTTTGGGAGTACCTTGTTTTCCTCGTCGTCCTTGCTTTCCTCGTAGAGCACGGTAAATCCGTCGAACTTCACCGAGAAGCCCGTTGCCTTGAAGCTGCAGCCGTTGGCGGTGATATCCACCGAAACGGTGTCAAGGAGTGCATTTGACATCTGGCTTGCGATAAATCTTTCCCA
>CAMEYZ010000234.1 GCA_945947715.1 uncultured Clostridia bacterium
AGAGAGCTTATGGAAAGGATAAACGGCATATGCTGCAGAGCATTTTTCTCACCGGAGGGCTCTCCCGAGAAAAAGCTTTCGGGAGATATGATGTGGTATCTGTGGTGCGGAAAGAAGTCTCCCCTGTACGGCAAGGATAAAATGGCAGCCTTCGAGCGCTATTTTGTCGGCGATGAAGAGCTCTGCCGGGAGGTATACAATCCCTACTACGAGCTTTCAGACAGGCGTGACATCTGCGTAAAGATACTCAGCGAATTCGGACTTGATTCAAATACAGCGCATATAATCAACGGACATGTACCCGTAAAGCTGAAGGACGGAGAAAGTCCAGTAAAGGCGGAGGGAAAGCTGTTTGTCATAGATGGCGGCATCTCGAAGGCCTATCAGGGAAAAACAGGCATAGCGGGATATACACTGATATACGATTCCCACTGTCTGAATTTAGCCCAGCACCCGCCCTTCTCCGAGGATTACAGACGAAATGCTCCCACAGTGACAGTAGTGGAAAAATGTCCGAAGCGGGTGAACATATCCGACACCGACTTAGGCAAGGAGATACGGGAGAAGATATCCGACCTGAAAAATCTCCTTGAAGCCTACCGCAGCGGCGAAATACTCGAAGCCTCCGAGCCCCATGCTGAGAGAAAGTACATTCGCGACAGGCTGGGAGTCAAAGGGAATTAGTGAATAGTGAAGAGTGAATAGTTGATAGTGAACAGTTAATAGTTAGCAGTTATTTCTATACACAAAATGCAAAGCGGGCGAATTGTTCGCCCGCTTTTAATTAAGAAATGAATAAAACTGTCACCTATTAACTGTTCACTATCAACTATTCACTTTTCACTATTTTTTCGCCGCAAGTCTTTTCTGCTTTTTCTGAGCGATAGCGCCTGTCATGGTGAATATCTTGTCGGTGGTAAACATTCTGACTGCAAAGAACATCGTACCTATGAGGAATACTACCTGATATGCAAGACCTCCCCAGAACGCCACCATATTACCTGTCATAAGATTGTTAAGTGCCATGTAGCTGTGAGAGAAGGGTATCAGATAAAGGATAGCCTTAAAGCCCGCGTCCATGGTAGTCGTATCCATGAACATTGTGATAAAGAAGGGTATCATTACAAGTATCATTATAGGCATAAGAAGGGTATTCATGGACTGTACGTCCTCGCAGAGGGCGCCTAAGATAAGTGCCAGTGCCAGTCCGATAAGAACGGACAGGAACATCTGCAGTCCGAACAGCAGATAATCGCCTATGCCAAGTGTAAGACCGAGGTCCATCATACCCTGTGCCAGGGAAGCGGCGTCACCCATTTCAACACCTGCGCCCGAAGCTGCTTCTGCGGAGAGGCTTGATATCTCCTCGCCCACGCTGCCCATCATACCGAAGATGTAGCCTATCATTCCGACTACCATTACCAGTGCGTCAATAATAGCAACTACAAGAGCTGCGACCATTTTTGCGGTGAGGATAGTAAGTCTGGGAACAGGTGTTGAGAGCAGAGTTTCAAGAGTCTTGTCGATTTTTTCAGTGGATATTGCCGTCATTATCATCTGTGAAGCCATAAGCAGCAGGAAGAAGATAACAAAGGGAGCAATCATGGACTGAGTCATAAGAACAGAGCCAAGTGTGGTCGAAGATACCTGAGCAGTCTTTCCGTTGAGAGTGGAATACTCCACAGTAAGCACAGGAGAGTTCACACGTTCTATCTCCTCATCGGAAAGGCCATAGGAATCCAGCAGCACTGAATCGCCAACAGAAGACTCGATGGCGCTGAGTGCATCAGAAGCGGTAGTGCTCTTCATAAGACCGCCGAAGCCCATGCCCATTTTGCATACATACCTTACCTCAGCAGGCTTTTTGTCAACAAGGACGCTGTCGCCGAAGCCCTGGGGAATAATTATCAGATTGTCGATTTCGAGACGGTCCAGCTCGGCGGCATAGTCCTCGCTCTCAAGGGTGAACAGCTTAGCTGTGGAGCCGTATTCGCTGAGGTTATCGAGCATATCCTTTGTGTAGTCGGAATCGTCCTGATTGCAGACATTTATCTCAGAAGTATCAAAGCTCTCGTCCATTGTATTTCCCATTATCTGGCCCATAGCAATGAGCAGAACGCAGGTAAACACCATGCTTATCAGAGCCTGGGGGGTGAGAAGTCCGCCCAGTTCTTTTTTAAGTAAACTACCGAATTTCATTGTGTTGATTATCCTTTCGTTACATTCTTTCCTTATCCTGAACGCTTGTGCTTACGACCTTTTCGAACACCTCTTCAAGGTTGCTGCAGCCGAACTGCGACTTAAGCTCGTCGATAGTGCCGGTAACAAGGAGCTTACCCTCGGTGATGATACCCACCCTGTCGGAGATATATTCTATCTCCAGCATATTGTGAGAGGAAAGCAGGAAGCTCATACCCTCTTCACGGGCAAGGCGCTTGATGGTACGTCTGATATCGAGAGCGTTGATAACGTCCAGACCAGAGGTAGCCTCGTCCATAATAGCGAGCTTTGGGCGAGTCATAACAGCTCTTGAAAGGAGGAGCTTTCTTATCATACCTCTTGAGTAGCCGCCTATCTTCTCATCGAGCCTTGTACCGAGCCCGCACATATTAGCAGCGCGGTTAACGAACATATCCGCCTCTTCCTTGCTTTTTGCGAACAGTCCCGCCATAAACTCCAGATATTTAATACCGGTCATAGTCTTGTAAGCGCCGGCCTCATCGGGAAGATATGTAATACATTCTCTTACCTTGTCGGGATCATTTGCCACCGAATTCCCTGCGATAACGGCATCTCCCGAGGTAGGAGAAAGAAGAGTCGCTATCATTCGTATAGTAGTAGTTTTTCCTGCGCCGTTAGGTCCGATAAGAGCGAATATCTCGCCCTCAGCGATGCTGAAGCTCACATCATTTGCAGCGCGGACGCCTTTTTTATATTCTTTGGTAAGGTTTGTCACTTCAAGAACATTTGGCATAGTTTTGTTATCCTTTCGATGATTTTGAATATTTGACACTGTCACGGTGTGACATATTGGTCATTTTTGAGTATATCACATCACGACACATTTGTCAATAGTTTTTTAATTATCATTTATGTTCTAATGAAAATCTAATTTTTGAAAGAAAAGTCGAAAAGCGGTCCTTAGTGCCAAAGCACGCAGAGACCGCCTGAAAACGATGATTAAACTATTTTTATAAAAGCGTCAGGATAGACTGTTTTAACCGCCCTAAGATAATTTTCCGCATTTGTCCTATCGGAAAACGCGCCGACCTGAACGTAATATTTCGGAGCAAAAGCGGTCAG
>CAMEYZ010000235.1 GCA_945947715.1 uncultured Clostridia bacterium
AAGCTTATGTGATAACTTCACATGTTCCCAAGATTTCTTTGAAAGGTTGTACACCCAATGAATATTAAAAAGCTTGCCGCGGCTTTGATAATGGCAGTTGTACTGCTGGCTGCTCCATGCACTATTTCCGAATATTTTGATGCTGACGTTTCCGATGCTCTGAACGTTTCTGCAGAAAGCGGAAAATTCAGCCTTGCTCCCACATATACCGACCTGGGCGGAGCTGTTGCTGTATGCTACAACACTATCAGCAGCAAATACAAGGCAAGACTTTACTATTCCGTTAACGGCAAAAAAAGCTATGCTGTTCCTCAGACTGAGGGCTTTATCTATCTGTCCGGTCTCACTCCAGGAAAAACATATCCATGCGTTCTGAAATACACCAACGGTACAAAAAAATACAGCTATAAATTCAAAATTAAGCTCTCAGAGAAAGCAGACTCTGTAATCTCTCTGGAAAAATACGGCACAGATCATGTGATGCTATCCTGGAAGGATATTGCCGGTGACTATTCCTACGAGCTCTACCGCTATGAAAGCGGGAAATGGAAAAAGCTTGGCATTACTTCGGGAAACCATTACATTGACGGTGGTCTGAAGCAGAACACAAGATATAAGTACAAGCTCAAGGTAGTCGGTGATAACGGAAACATCAACATTCCCGAAACGGTCTTCTATGCGAATACCAAACCGTCGGCAGTCAAAAGCACAGGCGTGAATCTGGCATCTCCGACAATGTACTGGGTCGGACCTACGGGAGCGGACGGTTATTATATCTATCGTTATGTATACGGAAAATATGTCAGGATAGCCCGCCTTTCGGCAGATAAGGTTTCCTTTGACCTGTCGGACTACTGCAGCGAGACCTTCGGAATCTCCGCATACAGAAGAAACTCCGACGGCACCGTTTCCGAGAGCAGTATCACATCGGTGAAATATCACAGACCTCCCGCTTATCCTCAGAACATAAAGGGAAAATATTCCTCCGACGGAAACATCGCATTGGCATGGGACTCCGCAGGAGACAGTGCAGTATATGCCGTATACATGGCTGAAAAGGAAAACGGAAAATATAAGCTGATGCTCACCACATCATCAACCAGCTGCTCTATTTCAGGACAGAAGGGCTCTCCCCGTTATTTCAGGATAATGTACATGATCGGCAGCCATAAAAGCGACTACTCCCCCATTTTCATGGTAGCCAAAACTGTGACAAAAAAGACTGTCAAAGCCTCCTGCCTGCAAAAGAGCAGCTCATGGGCTTCGGACAGATTATGTTCCATTCCTAAGGGCAGCACGGTGGAGGTAGTCGGAATGCAGAACAATTTCTACTTATGCATCTACAACGGAAAATACGGCTACATCTATAATCTCGCTCTTGAAAACAAGACGGAAAATATATCAAAATCAGCCCTCAATCCGGCAAATCTGGATATCTACATCGACGACTGGATATTCTATAACGGAACAAACACAAAGACTATCTGGGAGTATGTCAATAAATTTCCCTATAACTCCGCAAGAGTTGACAAACGGATAACAAGCGCAGAAACACTGAAAAAATACTGCAATGAGCTTGCAGTCAATATGATCGAATACAATTCGGGCATGTGCTATCACTATGCTGCCCTCGCAGGAAGGATTCTTGAACGCGCAGGCTACCGAACCTATCTGGTGTACTGTCCCCACACAAGACCGGGCTTTCACTGCTATAACAAGATAGAACTCAATGGCACCCTCACCTATTTCGATGCCTGCAGGCACTCCTACAACAACAATCTGGGATATCTCCCCGACAGCAAGACCTTCATTTCCACAAGAAAGCTTGACAAGGATAAGGAAGAGGTCGTAGAGCTGTGCTAAGCTGCGCTTATATCAAATGAAAAAAGCTGAACAAATGCATCGCATCGGTTCAGCTTTTTTGTTATAGATGAAATTTTCGTCTGACCTCGCTGCCCGCGTTCTTTCCCATGAAAAGTATCACCGCGGAAATGCTAAGCACCGACAGCGCCGAGCATATCACCGACGGCAGCGCCACCGTCGTTATCCCCAGCATATACAGCACAAAGGGCACTATCCCGTACACCGCCTCGGCGCACAGATACAGCATATACTCTCGCGGAGGATATTTCATCACCGCCGTTATCACCGCAGTAGCAATGATAGCCGCTCCGCACAGACAGGGCAGCACATAATCCACCGACCATTTCAGCCACCCTGTGTTGATATCCCATAACACAGTTATCGGCGTAATCAGCAATAGCTCCCACATTATGCTCTTAATGATGCGTCTGTGATAAGCTATCCCCACCACCGTGGCAGCCCATGCGCACAGTGCTGCCAGCGCTGCGATAACGCTCCACTTAAAATCGGGAGTGACCACCAGATTCACCGCATAGGACACCACCGAAATGAATATCGCCGCAAAGGTGACAAATTTCATAATAAAATTTCTGGAATACTTGGGCATCGGTATCTGCGGATAACGCTCCTTTTCGGGCTCTGCCTCGCCCGATAGCCTTCCCTGACACAGCGGACAGCACTTCTTATCCCCGTTTACCGATACGCCACATTTTTTGCAAAACTGCATAGCATCACACCCCCGTCCCCGACAGCATAGCCTTAAGCTTTTTCTTGTTGAGAGAATATCCATTTTCCTCCGCGGCAAGCAGTCCCCGCTCCATGGAATAATTCCGCATATATTCATAGCACCGCATGGCGTCGATACAGTCGGACAGTCCACGATGAGCCACATCCTCAGCGATACCAAAAGCTTTTTTCAACGTGCCAAGCTTGTGGTCGGAAAGGTCGGGAAAGATATTGCTACTGAGCCTGAGCGTGTCCGCAAAATCATTTGTGAGTGGCTTAGCCAGGTGCTTATAAATGTTGTCATACAGAAAATTTATATCAAAATTAACATTCTGCCCCACCAGCAGTGCAGCTCCGATAAAATCGAAAAACTCCGACAGAACAATATCGGGCTGACGTCCATTTCTTTCAAGCTCCTCGTTAGTTATGCCCGTAAGATTCGTAATAAATCCCGAAATAGGCTCTTCCGGACGGATAAGCGCTTCAAACTGCTCGGTCACTTCACCATTTCTCACCCTGACCGCGCCTATCTCGATTATCTCGCAGTACACGGGCGAAAGTCCCGTTGTCTCAATATCAAGCGCCACATATTCATCGGCAAAAAACAATCTGCTTTTTCCCTTGTGTTCTCTTGCCACTATCTTAGCTCCATTCATTTTATACTACTTTAATTATACAATTTTATTTCGGGATTGTCAATGACCTATATGGC
>CAMEYZ010000236.1 GCA_945947715.1 uncultured Clostridia bacterium
TGACCGTGACACGCGTATCGTTGGGGAGATGATACGTCTTTATTGTCGGAAAAATCACCGTACAGAAGAGCTTTGCGATGAATGTAAGTCTCTCTTGGAATATGCTAAACAGCGCAGTGAGAAGTGTCCGTTCATGGAATCGAAAACCTTCTGCTCAAACTGTAAGGTCCATTGCTACAAGCCCGAAATGCGCGAAAAGATACGCAAGGTCATGCGCTTTTCGGGTCCGCGAATGATATTCTATCACCCCATATTGGCATTGCGGCATGTAATCGAATCACGAAAAGAGAAAAGGAGCTTGGAATGAAGATTAAGAAAATTTTGTATGTTATTGTTGGCTGTATCGGACTGGGACTTGGCGCACTCGGAGCGGCTCTTCCGCTGCTGCCTGCGTTTCCTTTTCTGATGCTGGCAGCATTCTGCTTTGGGAGAAGCTCGGAAAAGCTGGACAACTGGTTCAGAAATACAAAGCTTTACAAAAACAATCTCGAAAGCTTTGTGCAGGGCAGGGGAATGACAAAGAAAACAAAAATCAAGATTATGATAACGGTGACAGTGCTTATGTCCGTGGGATTTGCTATGATGGGCAGCGTTCCTGTGGGTAGGCTTGTTCTTGTAGCTGTGTGGATTTTTCATATCATTTATTTTGAATTTGGAGTAAAAAATTGCGAATAATTTTTCAAAAACACTTGACAAATATGATCATCTGTGGTATGATAACAGTGTTACGTAACAATGTTATCAAGGCGGTGAGAATTTGAAGGCTGACAGGGAAACACGGGAGCTGCTGCTCGAAAGCGGCAAAAGGGAATTTCTTGAAAAGGGATATATGAAGGCCTCGCTGCGTAAAATATGCGCTGATGCAGGCGTTACCACAGGAGCACTCTATTTCTTTTTCAAGGATAAGGAAGACCTGTTCGGTGCAATTGCTGAGCCGCCACTGAGGGAGCTTACGGAAATTCTGAAGGCTCACTTTTCCGTTGATATGGAGGCTATCTCACAGCCTCATGCTCTTGATGGCGAAAATGCTCACGAATTGGTAGACCATGATGAGTTTGTTTTCCGTCTCGTTCATCAGATTTACGGCAATTATGACGCATTTATCCTGCTACTTACAAAGTCCCAGGGCTCAAAATATGAAAACTGCATTGATGAGCTTGTAGATACTATTGAACAGTTTTATCTTGCGCTGTCGGAAAATATAGGAGCTCATTATGGCGCAAAGGTAAACCGGTATATGCTTCATTGGCTCACTCATATGATAGTCGATTCCTTCATTCATCTTATATCCCATGAATGTGATGAAGAAAAGGCTGCACAGTATATGACAAAAATCATGACCTTTATACTTGAAGGCTGGCAGAAAGCCGTTTTTGAATAAGCGGCTTTCTTATATAAGCAATACATAACAATGTTATGCCGACTGAACTTTTTTATCGGCAACATTTTTTGAACGTTACATAACAATGTTATGCTAAACTAACTTTAAACGGGAGGAAATATTATGTATCTGGAAATCAAAGATGTAAAGAAAAGCTATGGCAAGGATTCAAGCTATATTCAGGTCCTAAAGGGCATAACCACAAGCGTTGAAAAGGGGCAGATGTGCGTTATCCAGGGAACAAGTGGCAGCGGAAAATCCACTCTGCTCAACTGCATAGGCGGACTTGACACCATGGATTCGGGTTCGGTAAAGGTGGACGGAATAGAAATTTTCGGACTAAAACCAAATGCTCTTTCCGATTATCGCCGTGATAATCTGGGCTTCATTTTTCAGTTTTACAATCTTGTACCCAATCTGACTGTCAGGGAAAATATTCAGGTATGCGAGTATATTTCGGACGCTCCGCTTAACATCGACGAGCTCCTTGAAACGCTTGGACTTACCGAGCATCAGAATAAATTCCCCTCACAGCTTTCAGGCGGACAGCAGCAGCGCTGCGCAATTGCAAGAGCGCTCATAAAAAATCCAAAGCTGCTCCTTTGTGACGAGCCGACAGGTGCACTTGATTCAAAGACCTCACGGGATATACTTGTTCTCCTTGAAGAAATAAACCGGAAATATGGTACCACAATGCTTATCGTCACCCATAACAATGCTAAAAAAAATATGGTACACAAGGTGATAATCGTCAAGGACGGACTTATCAAAAAGGACTATGAAAACGAGGTCCGCACACCTGCGGCAGAGCTGGAGGATTTATAATGAACAGAGTGCTTAACAAACGTATTTTCCGTGATTTAAAGAGCAATTTTCTGCGGTATCTTGCGTTGTTTTTGATGATTGTCATGGGAATGTACATAATCGTTGCAATGGTGGGCGCGGCGGAAACTATTATCACGGGCACTGCCGAAAAGAGTGAGGAAAATCATGCTGAGGACGGTCAGTTTGCCGTTTTCACACAGCTTACGGCAGATCAGGAAAAGAAGATAACGGACAGGGGAGTTACCCTTGAAAGGATATTTTCCTTTGATGCGGAAATGTCCGATGATTCTGTGCTCAGAATTTTCAAGGTCCGTGAAAATGTTGACCTTATCGACCCAGATAATGGCTGTATCCCCGAAAAAACAGGGGAGATATTCCTCGAAAAGCGTTACTGTGACGAGCATGGGATAGCTGTGGGAGATAGAGTGAAAATAGGCGGAAGCAGCTTTGCTGTAACGGGTATAGGTACCTTTCCCGATTATGATGCTCCCACGAAAAGCTTTTCCGACGGCTCGGTGGACAGCTCTCTTTTTGGACTGGGAGCAGTTGTTCCCGAGGATTATGAAGCTCTGAAAATACTCGGAAAAACAGAGGATATCCGTTACGCATACCGACTCAACGGAGTGATTTCTCACGATGAATTAAAGGATATCATCAAGGACCTTGAGTTTGATTACAACTACATTGAGGATAAATATTTCCGTGAAATGCTCGACGATACCCTCGGCAGAAAAGAGGATATTCAAGAGGGAATAGATGAGCTCTACGACGGTTCAAAGGAGCTTGCAGACGGTCTTTCCGAGCTTACCTCGATGAAAAATGCTTTTGACGGACTGCAAGCCTATTCTGACGGTATTTCAGAGTATACCGAGGGTGTGGGAAAAGCTGCAGAGAGTGCTGCGGAGCTATCCGATGGTGTTAAGGAGCTTAAGTCCGAAACGGATGATATGCTCGATGAGCTTTTTACTGTCGATATCGACAATCTTACCGAGTTTGTAGAGGCCTCGGACAATCCCAGAATAGCCGCAGCCGCAGCGGATATGCAGATGCACAAGAGCACCGGTTTGCTGGCAG
>CAMEYZ010000237.1 GCA_945947715.1 uncultured Clostridia bacterium
GTCAAGGCCTTTCGTAATCACGAGGTCACAAGGATAATCCTCACAAGACCTGCTGTGGAAGCAGGCGAAAAGCTGGGATTTCTCCCCGGCGATCTGCAGAACAAGGTTGACCCTTATCTGCGTCCGCTGTACGACGCGCTTTATGATATGTTCGGCTCGGAAAGCTATGCGCGGCTCATGGAACGGGGAACTATCGAGGTGGCACCCCTCGCTTACATGAGAGGCCGTACTCTTGACGACGCTTTCATCATACTCGATGAGGCTCAGAATACCACCAGAGAACAGATAAAAATGTTTCTCACACGTCTCGGCTTTAACAGCAAAATGGTCATTACAGGCGATATTACCCAGATAGATCTGCCCGATTCAAAAAAATCCGGACTTGTGGACGCGATGCGTGTGCTGAAAAATGTTGAGGATATCGCTATTACACGATTCAGCGAAAAAGACGTCGTTCGTCACAAGCTTGTACAGGACATCATCAGAGCCTACGAAAAGGCTTACGAAGAGAAAAGTGCGGGAAATAAAAAATAAATTAGCTTTTACGGGAGGTCAGCTTTATGAAACTCAAAGTATATATTCGCAACAATCAACGCAAGATCAAGCTTCCCAGCGGACTCAGGCTGCTTGTGAGAAAGTGCTGTCTGGCTGTGCTTGCCTATGAAAAATTCAAGGACGACGCAGAGGTCAGCGTTTCCTTCGTGGACAACGAGGAAATTAGAAAGCTTAACAAGGCTTACAGAGGTCTTGATAAATCTACCGATGTTCTTTCGTTCCCTCTGGGTGAGAACGGAGTTTACGATACAAACTGCGAAACGGGAGCAAAGCTTCTCGGAGATGTTGTCATTTCCATGGAGACTGCTGTTAGACAAGCATATATCTACGGCCATTCGCTGGACAGGGAAGTGGGCTTCCTTACCGTACATTCCATGCTTCACCTTTTAGGCTACGACCATGATACCTCGCCTCTGGATTCTGCCATAATGCGCGAAAAGGAAGAGGAAATACTTACAGAGTTAGGTATCGCAAAGGATACCACATTTACGGACAACTCGAAATGATAAAAAATATTCTGTCTTTTTTCAAGGGCTTTGCTTACGCCTTCAAAGGGATTGTTTACTGCATAAGAACCCAGCGCAACATGCGGTTTCACATATGTGCTATGGGTGCGGTCATTTTTCTTTCGGGCTTCTATGAGCTTTCAAGGAGCGAGTGCACTCTGTTGGCCCTTGTTTTTGCCTCTGTTGTTTCCTCCGAAGCTGTCAATACTGCTGTTGAAGCAGCAGTTGATCTGACTTCCAAGGGGAAACGCAGCTTTCTTGCCGAAAAGGCCAAGGACTGCGCAGCAGGGGCTGTTTTGATTTCTGCAGCTTTTGCGGTCGCGGCGGGGATATTCCTGTTCTGGGACAGGGAAGTTTTTCGCAGCATTTATTTATTTTTTACGGAGAATCCAATGTACATCATCGCAGTGATAATTTACATCGCACTAAGCATATTTTTTATATTCGGTATCAACAATGAACGAAAGGAATAGAACATGTCATCAAAAACAGTATTCGTAACTATTGCAGGACGTCCAAACGCGGGAAAGTCCTCTCTTTTAAATGCACTTATCGGCGAGAAGATCGCTATGGTCAGCGATAAGCCCCAGACTACACGAACTAAGATAACAGGCGTTCTCACTAAGGACGAGCTCCAGTATGTATTCATCGACACACCCGGTATCCAGAAGCCCAGAAACAAGCTGGGCGAGCATATGAACCGATCTATCCGCGATTCCATGTCGGGAATTGACGCTGCTATCTTCGTTTCCGATGTCACAAGAAAAACAAGCGAGGACGAGCTGAAGCTGCTGCAGAGCTTTATGAACGCAAAAACTCCGGTTATACTTGCGCTTAACAAGATAGACCTGGTGGAAAACAAGGAAAATATCGCGGTGAAAATAGCCGAATTTTCAAGCCATTTCGATTTTGCGTCGGTTATTCCTATAAGCGTGCTGGAAAACGACGGAACGGATATCGTTCTCGAGGAAGCGGGAAAATTTGCCGTGGAGGGTCCCCATTATTATCCTGACGATAAATTCACCGACCAGCCTGAACAGGTGCTGGCAGCGGAAATGGTGCGGGAAAAGATACTCCAGCTTATGCACGATGAGATTCCTCATGGCATCGCTGTAACTGTCGAAAAAATGTCCGAAAGAGTGACCTCCGGCGGCGAGGATATCCTCGATATCGACGCAGTGGTTTTCTGCGAAAAGGAATCCCACAAGGGCATGATAATCGGCAAAAAAGGCTCCATGCTCAAGGAAATAGGCAGGCTCGCAAGAGAAGACCTTGAAAGCTTTTTCCGCATTAAGGTCAATCTCAAGCTGTGGATTAAGGTCAAGGAGGACTGGCGCAACCGCGAGTTCTTCATCAAGGATTTCGGATTATCAAATAATTCCTCTGATAAATGATTTGCATGGTGGAATAATTATAGTACAAGCTCTTATACGGAGGTATGTACTATGACTGACACCTACAAAAATGACTGGGATAAATTCGAACACAGCGGACGGATAGATGATTACCTTGCATATAAAGGAATTAACTGCAAAAGCTTTTCCGGAATAAAGGGTGAGCGCATCAATGATAACAACAAAGGGAATTGTGATTTCCTCCAGAAATGTAAATGAAAATGACAGAAACATAACTATTATAACCGAACAGCTGGGCGTTATTGATATTTTTGCCCGCGGAGCTCAAAAGATGACCGCAAGCTCCAACAGCTCCACCCAGCTTTTCGCATACTCCGATTTCTGCTTCAATGAACGAAAGGGCAGATATTTCCTCGAAAGCGCAAAGCCTGTCAGCATATTTTATGGCATCAGGAACGACATCGTTAAGGTGGCGCTGGCTTCCTATTTCGCTGAGCTCGTGAAATATGCTGTAATGGCGCTGCAGCCCTCGGAGGAAACTATGCGGCTGCTTTTAAATACTCTCCACTTTCTGTCGGAGGGTACCTTCAGCTTCGCCCAGCTGAAAAGCATTTTTGAAATGAGATTTATCTGCTGTGTGGGACATACTCCGCTGCTGTTGGGCTGCAAGGAATGTCACAAGTACGACGACGACTTCATGTACTTTGTCTACAAGGACGGCTCGCTGCTTTGCGGAGGACATTATTACATCTATTATTCCGCTGTGGGCGAGGAATATTATCCTGTCACGGCAAGGATATCGAGAACGGTCCTACATGCCATGCGGACTATCTGCCTTACCGATATGAAGAAGGTGTTCTC
>CAMEYZ010000238.1 GCA_945947715.1 uncultured Clostridia bacterium
AGTATCTCCAGCTTTTCATCGGTGATCTCGCCAATGATTCGAATAGCAAGTCCGGGTCCGGGGAAGGGCTGACGATTTACCAATACATCTGCCAGTCCAAGCTCGCGGCCCAGAGCACGTACCTCGTCCTTGAAGAGCAGTCTGAGCGGTTCGATTATCTCCTTGAAATCAACATAATCGGGGAGACCGCCTACATTGTGGTGCGACTTGATAACAGCTGCATCGCCTGTGCCACTTTCAATGATATCGGGATATATCGTACCCTGTGCAAGGAAATCCACCTTGCCAATCTTTTTGGCTTCGGCTTCAAATACGCGGATAAATTCTTCGCCTATGGTCTTTCTCTTGGTCTCAGGGTCGGACACTCCGCGGAGCTTGTCCATAAATCTATCCTTTGCATTGACTCTTACAAAATTGATATCCCAGTCCTTAAAGGCAGCCTCGACCTCGTCGCCCTCATTTTTACGCATGAAGCCGTGGTCTACGAAAATACATGTCAGCTGATTGCCCACAGCCTTTGACAGCAGCGCCGCCAGCACTGAGGAATCAACTCCGCCAGAAAGTGCAAGAAGCACCTTTCCGTCTCCAACCTTTCTGCGGATATCATCTATTGCAGTTTTTGCATAATTTCCCATGGTCCAGTCGCCTGTACAGCCGCAGACATTTTTAAGGAAGCTGTCGATCATTTTAATTCCATACTCGGTGTGATTTACCTCAGGGTGGAACTGAACGGCATACAGCTTCTTTTCATTGTTTTCCATTGCGGCAGCGGGGCAGTTTGCAGAATGTGCAGTGATTCTGAAGCCCTCAGGAACTTTAGATACATAGTCGGTATGGCTCATCCAGGAAACAGCCTTTTCTGGCATATCGGCTATGCCGCCGAAAAGAACGCTTGACTTGTCGTATTCCGTTTCGGTCTTGCCGTACTCAGATGTGACGCAGGTAGAGACCTCTCCGCCGAGAAGGAAAGCCATAAGCTGACAGCCATAGCAGATGCCCAGCACAGGCACTCCGAGCTCAAATATCTCCTTGCCGATTCTGGGGGAGGTTTCAAGATAAACGCTGTTGGGGCCGCCTGTAAAAATAATACCCGCAGGGTTTGCGGCTCTGAGCTCTTCTATTGGAGTTTTATAGGACTTTACTTCGCAGTAAACTCCGCATTCACGCACACGGCGGGCAATAAGCTGATTATACTGTCCTCCGAAATCCAGAACGATTATCATCTGATGCGCCATACAAATTCATCCTTTCAAAAGCCGTCTCAAAAAAGCGGCGGCAAAAACTATCTATTTTCTATTATAGCATATTTCGGCATCAATTGCAAGCATAAATATTTTTTTTAACAATTTATTTTCTGCTGTGTCAGATATGTTTATTTACAGGTATATATGAACATATATTAATACGTTAAATTATAATAATTTGTTAAAAGTGTGGTATATCACTTGCAAAACATGA
Organism: uncultured Clostridia bacterium; assembly: GCA_945947715.1. Lineage (GTDB taxonomy): Bacteria > Bacillota > Clostridia > Oscillospirales > Ruminococcaceae > RGIG4694. The sequence goes on from CAMEYZ010000238.1 coordinate 1,459, forward strand.
TAGTATATGATATAATATAGTGTGTTTACCTTGAAGAAATGATGAATAAAGTGAGAAACGGAGAAAATAATGACTGAATTAATTGAAATTGCTCTGGACGTACTTATCGACGCCCTTCTTGACACTGTCAAGCTGCTGCCTTTCATGTTTGCGGCATTCTTTTTCATGGAATATTTCGAGCATAAGGCAGGGGACAAGCTTTCGGGATTTCTTCGCAAAGCAGGGAAGTCCTCCGTGGGCGGAACATTGGTGGGAGCTGCGCTGGGCTGTGTTCCCCAGTGCGGATTTTCGGCTGCTGCTTCCAATTTGTATGCAGGCGAAATGATAAGTGCTGGAACACTTATCGCAGTATTTGTTTCCACCTCCGACGAAGCGCTCCCGATACTAATATCCGACCCCAACAGTGCAGGTCTTATCTGGAAGCTTATCGCAGCAAAGCTGATTATTGCCGTTATCGCAGGGCTTGCAACAGACGCAGTATGTCGTCTTCTTAAGAATCACCGCAGAGAGGAGCCCTTTGAGGATATCTGTACCGACTGCGGCTGCGGCAGCCATGGGCTATGGTACGCTGCATTAAAGCACACACTCAGCATCGCGCTGTTCATACTTCTTGTAAATCTCGTGCTTGGCAGTCTGTTTGCTGCTGTGGGCGAGGACAAGGTCATGGATTTCCTCGGCGGACTTGGTTTTGCTCAGCCGCTGATAGCTGCTTTTGTGGGCATGATACCTAACTGCGCAGCATCTGTGATAATCACTGAGCTTTACGTTAAAGGAGCTATAACCTTCGGTTCGGCGGTGGCAGGACTTGCTACCGGTGCAGGAGTGGGACTTGCCGTGCTTTATAGGGTCAACAGAAGCATGAAGGAAAATATCGCTATTACCGCAGCACTTTATGTAATAGGTGCTGTTTCGGGAATTGTTATAAATCTTTTTGCCTGACAGGTGTCAGACTTGGGGGAGGTTTTGCATCGATTCGCATAACCGGCGTTTTGATGCGTTGTTATGATTAATAAGATCATTGAAAGAATAAAACAGGAAAAAATACTGCTTGTCATTCTTGCAGCGGCGGTGATATCGTGCATATTCGTACCGGTCTCAGATCTTACCGTGCATATCGACACAGATACGATAGGGATACTGTTTTCGATGCTTGCTATCAGCGCAGGACTTTATGAAAACGGAGTCTTTGACGAGATAGTCGTCAGAACGGCAGGCAGGCAGAAGGATTCCCGTTCTGCGGCAACGGTACTTATCATGCTGACATTCTTTACCGCGCCATTTATTACCAGCATGGGAGCAATTTCTATATTTGCCCCCATTTCAATGACGGTGCTTTCTGTGGATGTGTCAGTTCTCATATATGTGCTTGCCGTTCAGACTGCTGCAGCTAATATCGGATGTATGATATTTCCTTCGGCAAGTCCATGTAGTCTTTTTCTGTATAATCGTCTGAATCTTAACTTCTCCGAATATGCAAAGCAGATACTTCCTGTTTATGCAGCGGGATTTCTGCTTATTGCGGTGCTCTGTCTGCTGATAAAGAGGGTCCCGCTGGAGATAAAGCTCACCCGTGAGAAAACTATGCAGAGCCCGTATTATATTTTTATTTATCTTACGCTGATGTTTCTCGATGTGCTGGCTGTTATCGGAGTTATCAACATGCTTACGGTATTTGCATCGGTATGCCTTGTTGTGGTGATAATGGAGCCGGACATCTTCTCAAAGGTCGATTATACTGTGATAGTGCTTACTGTTGCCATGTATATCCTGATAGGAAATTTGGCACAGATAAAGGACCTCATGGCAGCATTCAAG
>CAMEYZ010000239.1 GCA_945947715.1 uncultured Clostridia bacterium
ACCTATGACCCTCTGCTTGTAAGGCAGATGCTCTCCCAGCTGAGCTATGCTCCCGTTTGCTGCCGCTTTTAAGTCAAGTCCTTGGTTGTCGTTAAATCTCTTGATTTTTGAGGTTCTTGTCTTTCGGCGACTTAATCATTATACAACAGGTTTCGTCAAAAGTCAATAGGTTTTTTCAAAAAAAATCAAGTTTGTTTATTTTGTATATTGATTTATATTATTTCATTGTCGAATATATGCATATCCAACAATAAAATAATATATTATACCTCGCTGTCCCTGACGAATGTCATTTTTACAAGCTTTTTATCCGCAGCATAGCCTGCCACAAGAAGGATAGTCATAAAAAACCACACCACAGGCTCGGATATCATCACCCCGAAATACCCCAGCGCAGGAGCAGCTGCAAAGGCTGCCACTGCCTTGCCTATCATTTCGATGACACTGCTGGCAACGGGTATGGTCTTTCGTCCCAGTCCCTGCAGAGAGCTTCTCATCACGATAAGCACTGCGAGGATAAAGTAAAAGGGTGTGTTCACCCGCATGTATTTAGATGCCAGATCAACTATGAAGGTCTCGTCGGTGCCTGCTATCCAGCCGATAAGAGTCGGCGCGAAAAGATAGCTGACAGCCACTGCCACAGCTGACCATACCCAGCACATGCCAACAGCACTTTTTATTCCCTTGCCCACTCTTTCGGGCCTGCCTGCGCCCAGATTTTGGCTGCAGTAGGTGGCACATGCTGAACCGAATGCGCTGTAGGGCAGCATGAGTATGCTGGATATCTTTCTTGCAGCAGTATGAGCGGCAATGGTGTCGGTGCCGAAATCATTTATCGCTCTTTGGAGAATGAGGGAGCCTATCTCCACGATCGAGAACATTAGCGCAAGGGATAGTCCCATTGACATAAGCGATGTGAGCTCGCCGAGAGTTACCCTCATTTCCTCTTTTCGCGGGATAAGATAGGGGAAGCGTTTCACAATATATACACAGCACATCGCAAAGGACAGTGCCTGCGAGATGACCGTTGCATAGGCTGCGCCCTGCACGCCCATACTCAGCTTTGTTATGAACAGGATATCCAGTCCGATATTTATTACTGATGATACTATCAGAAAAATCAGCGGAGTAAGGCTGTCTCCCACAGCACGCAGAACACCTGCAGACATGTTGTACAGCATGGCAGTGGTCATAAACAGAAGTATAATGGAGATGTAGCTGTAGGAGGTCTCGAAAATTTCCTCGGGAGTGTTGAGTATCCTCAGGAAGGGACGCAGCAGCATAAGGCTTAGCACGGTAAAAACTGCGGAGACCGCAAATCCGAGGATAATCGTTCCCGCAACAGAACGGCGCATATTTACATGATCTCCTGCGCCAAAATGACGGGCGGTTATAATGGCAAAGCCGTTGGTGAGCCCTGTCATAAAGCCTATGATAAGATTCGATATGTAGCTTGTGGCGCCGAGAGCAGCTATGGCCTCGACTCCGATTGTGCGGCCTACTATCACGGTGTCTATCATGCTGTAAAGCTGCTGAAAGAGACTGCCGAGAATTATTGGCACGGCAAATGAAAATAGTATCCCTGCGGGCTTTCCCGATGTCATTTCACGCATTTTATTTCCCTCGTTCCATTGATTTTATGCTGGTTTCTATTTTAAACACAAATGATAGATTATCGCATTTTGCGCCCTATGTCAATTAATTTTCGGAGGAAAAATTGTTAAATATTTTTATGATATGCCTTCTGCCGGCATTTTCTGTATCCGTAAAATCATAATATCGTGACAATATTTTAATTTATTTGTTCAATATACCTATTGAAAACGTTTGATAAATGGGGTATAATTGATGATATAGGATATTATTCCCTATTATGCGGTAATATCTGACAGTTCGCGCCAAAATATGTGCTAAGGAGAGATATTTTATGATGACACCCATCACTAAGGAAGATTTTGAAGAAAAGCTTCGCACCGAGCTTCAGGTTGAATTTAACGTAACTCCTATCGACGCCTCCGATAATCAGATCTATAAGGCTCTTTCCGCAGTTGTGGTCGACATTCTCAGAGCTAAAAGAAGAAAGTTCAGAAACAAGACTCACTCCTCGGGTAAGAAAGAGGTTTATTACATTTCAATGGAATTCCTTATGGGACGTTCGCTGAAAAATAACCTCCTTAACCTTGGTATTGACGAAATGGTGGCTGATATCCTCAAGGGCTGGGACGTGAATATAGACCATGTATACGAGTACGAGCCTGACGCAGGTCTCGGAAACGGCGGTCTTGGACGTCTTGCTGCCTGCTATCTGGACGGTCTTGCTACCGACAGCTATCCCGCAATGGGCTACTCTATCTGCTATGAGTACGGTATCTTTAAGCAGAAGATCGAGGACGGCTGGCAGACTGAGCTCCCCGATAACTGGCTTCCCGGTGGTGAGACCTGGCTGGTTCCTAAAAAGGATAAGGCTATCGAGGTCCACTTCGACGGTGAGCTCCAGGAATACTGGGATCAGCAGTATCACCACGTTTCCTATGTAAATTACAGCACAGTTATGGCTGTTCCTTACGATATGTATGTTCCCGGCTACGACAGCGAGGGCGTTTCCGTTCTTCGTCTGTGGCAGGCAAAGGCTCCCTCCTTTGATATGAATAAGTTCAATCAGGGCGATTATGAAAAGGCTCTCAGCCAGAATACCGTCGCTCAGGCTATCTCTAAGGTTCTCTATCCTAACGATAACCACCTTGAGGGTAAGTCTCTCCGTCTCCGTCAGCAGTATTTCATGTGCGCTGCTTCCGTGGGCGATATCGTTAACAGACATATGTCCGTTTACGGCACTCTTGACAATCTCCACGAAAAGGTGGCTATCCATATCAACGATACTCACCCCACCCTCGCTATCCCCGAGCTTATGAGAATACTTCTCGATGACTGCGGCTATAGCTGGGCAAAGAGCTGGCACATCGTTACAAATACCTTCGCATATACTAACCACACCGTTATGGCTGAGGCTCTCGAAAAGTGGGACGTTAACCTTATGCGTCAGATACTTCCCCGTATCTTCTCCATTATTTGCGAGATCAACCGCCGTTACTGCGCAGATCTCATGGAGCGCTACAACGACAGCGGCAAGGTTACAAGAATGTCCATTATCCAGAACAATCAGGTACACATGGCACTGCTGTGCGTATGCGCTTCTCACAGCGTAAACGGTGTTTCCCAGCTGCACTCCGAGATCATCAAGCAGGATATC
>CAMEYZ010000240.1 GCA_945947715.1 uncultured Clostridia bacterium
GCGGAGCTTGGTCCGCTGGCAGCATGTCCGCACTCTCCCGACAACGTAAAGAGCGTTGCGGAGATCGGCAAGCTTAAGATAGATCAGGTATGTATCGGCTCCTGCACAAACAGCTCACTGCTGGATATGCTTAAGGTAGCCTACATCTTAAAGGGCAAGACCGTTCACCCCGATGTATCTCTTGCTATTGCTCCCGGTTCAAAGCAGGTGCTTAATATGCTTGCTCAGAACGGCGCGCTGTCTACTCTTATCGATGCAGGCGCAAGAATTCTCGAAAGCGCATGCGGTCCCTGCATTGGTATGGGACAGTCTCCTAACTCAAAGGGAATCTCTCTGCGTACCTTCAACAGAAACTTCGAGGGACGCTCCGGCACAAAGGACGGTCAGATCTATCTGGTTTCTCCCGAAATGGCTGCAGCTTCCGCTATCACAGGATATCTCACCGACCCCAGAGAGCTTGGCGATATGCCTGAGTTCGTTCTTCCTGATGAGTTCGTTATCAACGATAACATGATAGTTCCTCCCGTTGACGAGAAGGATATGGACAGCGTTGAGATTCTCAGAGGTCCCAATATCAAGTCCTTCCCCGAAACAGCTCCGCTGGTGGAGGATATCAAGTGCAAGTGCTCCCTTAAGGTAGGCGACAATATCACCACAGACCACATCATGCCTGCAGGTGCGAAGATACTTCCCCTGCGTTCGAATATCCCCGCTATCTCCCAGCACTGCTTTGCTGTATGCGACGAGAAATTCCCCGCAAGAGCAAAGGAAATGGGCACATCTATAATCGTGGGCGGCTCCAACTACGGACAGGGCTCCTCCAGAGAGCATGCCGCTCTTGCACCTCTTTACCTGGGCATTAAGGCTGTTCTGGTGAAGTCCTTCGCAAGAATCCACCGCGCAAACCTTATCAATGCGGGTATCCTTCCTCTTACATTCGTAAACGAGGACGACTACGAGAAGATCAATCAGGACGACGAGATCGAGCTCCTGAATGTTCGCAATGACATCATTGCAGGCAAGACAGAGCTTACCGTTGTCAATAAGTCCACAGGCGATAAGATCCCCGTGCTCTGCGAGCTTTCGGGACGTACAAAGGATATTATCCTCGCAGGCGGACTTCTCGACTACACAAGAGAAAGCCTTAATAAGTAATTCAAGAGGTGGACGACGTGGATAATGAAAACTACAATGAAGAGGGATTTCATCTTCCCGAACGTCCCACCGAAAATTACTCTTCGATACTACATGTCCGCAATGCGGAGCAGCTTCGCATGGACAAGGAGCATCCTCCAGAAGAGCCTCTGCCTCTGTACAGCTTCTGCGGTGAAAACTGTCGCCAGTGCGAGTATTTCATCGGCGAAAATGTCAGAAGGGAAGAGGATAAGGCTCCTGGCTGCCGAGGCTGCCGTGCGGAAGGCGGAGACTGCGATATACGCATATGCTGCCTTTCAAAGAGCATAGATTCCTGCGGGAAATGCGAGGAATTTCCCTGCGGTCTGCTGAAAAAATCCTCCGTTGAGGACGACAATGACGAGGAAAATCTGCTTCGCATGAAAGAGGAACGGGACAGGGAATCGGATTCTGCGGAAAGAGTCAGATACGCTTATGCGTTCAGTCTTTCGACAGGCTTCATTCTCGGACTTGCTACAGGCGCTGTCAGCGGTTTTTTGTGGCAGTTTCTCATCTGCGGCATCATCGTGGGTACAGCTGTTCCGATAATTATTTTCTCGGATAAAAGGAAGTGACATTCCGAAAGGACTGGTCTATGGGCAGAGAGATTTGTCGAAATAATGAAAAGAGCGGGCTTTCTGCCTGCTCGATAAAATATTTTGCTGTGCTTGCAATGCTTATAGACCATATAGCGTGGTGCTTTGTTGATACTGCTTCATTATTGGGCACGGTCATGCACATCATCGGCAGGATCGCTGCTCCTGTGATGACATATTTTCTTGTTGAGGGCTATCATCATACAAGAGATGTTAACAAGTACATTTTGCGTCTGGGAATATTTGCGGTGTTATCCAATATCCCGTACATCTATATGGAGTATGGGGTACTATCACCCATAGTTCACAGCAGCACCGGCTCAGTGAGGTTCATTTATTATCAGGGAGTATTATATACCTTCTTTCTGACGGTATTGGCGCTGAAAATGGTACATTCTCCTGATATGAACAGCGCTGCAAAGCTGATAACGGTGGCTCTGTTTTGTCTTGCTGCATTAATAGGTGACTGGTACTTTTTCCCTATCATCTGGGCGCTTCTGTTCGACAGGTACAGAGGAAGCTTTACAAAACAAGCTCAAGCCTTTGCGATATCCTCGCTCATTATGATGACCGGCTATCTGATATTGAAAAAATGCTTTGCGTCAGAGCTCTTTCAGTATGCCGTTCTGCTTGCACTTATCCCGCTGTATTATTACAATGGAAATAGGGGACAGCTCCTTGGAAAAAATGCGGACAAATGGTTCTTTTACATTTTCTATCCTCTGCATATGCTTATCTTAGGAATCATCAAATACAATTTTATATAGGAGGTCTTTACAATGGCTGATAAAATTCAAATGAAAACTCCACTTGTTGAAATGGACGGAGACGAAATGACAAGGATCATCTGGAAGATGATCAAGGATATCCTGCTTATTCCCTATATCGATCTGAAGACCGATTATTATGATCTGGGCCTTGAATACAGAAACGAGACTAACGATCAGGTTACAATAGACTCTGCTGAGGCTACAAAGAAGTACGGCGTTGCTGTAAAGTGTGCGACTATTACTCCCAATGCGGCAAGAATGACTGAGTACAACCTCAAGGAGATGTGGAAGTCTCCTAACGGAACTATCCGTGCTATCCTTGACGGAACAGTTTTCCGCACTCCTATAATCGTAAAGGGCATCACTCCCTATATCCCCACATGGACTAAGCCTATCACTATCGCACGTCATGCATACGGCGATGTTTACAAGAACACCGAAATGCAGGTCCCCCAGGATTCCAAGTGCGAGCTGGTATGCACCGACAAGGACGGCAATGAAACACGCTCCCTGATCTACGATTTCAAGGACAGCGCAGGCATTATCCAGGGCCTTCACAACAAGGACAAGTCCATCGAAAGCTTTGCAAGAAGCTGCTTCAACTTTGCTCTCGATACAAAGCAGGACGTATGGTTTGCTACTAAGGATACTATTTCCAAGAAGTATGACCACCGTTTCAAGGATATCTTTGCTGAGATCTACGAGA
>CAMEYZ010000241.1 GCA_945947715.1 uncultured Clostridia bacterium
GAAGCAGGAGGATATCGACAAGATGAACGGCATCATAGCACTGGCGGAGGGACTGATGAGCTGCGACGAAAATATTACCGAAATTATCAGCGATGAAACAGCTGCATTTTTCGCAGGCTCCAAATCTGCGGAGGAAACTGCAGAGCTTATCCAGCAGAGGGTGACATTGCATTTAAATGAGAAAAACTGAAAAAATTATTGACAGAAACATTCTACTGTGATAGAATAATAATATATTCTATTACAGCAGAACAGGGGGATATTATGAAGCTGTTTGATTCGAAGCTTAAGGTGATGAACGTTCTCTGGGACAGGGGAGATACAACTGCAAAGGAGCTTGCAGCTATACTCGGAGAGGACGTGGGCTGGAGCAAGACCACAGTATATACTGTCATTAAGAAGTGCATCGACAAGGGGGCTATCACTCGAACTGACCTAAACTTTGTGTGCCATGCTGAGGTTACGAGGGAAGCAGCCTGCGAATATGAGACCGAGGAGCTTATTGACAAGCTGTACAATGGCTCTGCGTATAAGCTGGTGGCGTCGCTGCTGAGCTCGGACAGGCTCTCCGCGGAGGGGATAGACAGACTGAAGCAGCTGGTCAATGACCTGAAATGACGTAAGGAGGGACTTATGGATATCATTGGCATGAGCATATCGGGAGCAGTGATGATACTGCTTATCATATTGCTGCGCAGGATATTTCGGAAAAGTCTGCCGAAAAAGGCGGTAAAGCTGATGTGGCTTGTGGCGGCAGTGCGGCTGCTTATACCTTTTGGCAATTACTTGCATGTAAGCACAAGTGTGACCTATTCTTCGGAGAACACGGTCATCACGGAAATAGTCAATGACATTGCCGCGATACCTTATAATAGGTTCAATATCGTAATAAATGCGGATATTCCCGATTTTGTACAATATCTGTGGCTTTTCGGAGCGGTATTCATCGGAGCATACTTTCTTTTCTGCCATATCAGGACGAGGATAAGCTTTTCCGATGCGCTGCCCTGTGAATATGATATCGAGCCGCTGAAAAGGTCCTGTAAAATAAAGCGGCGGGTTGGTCTTATGATGTCGGATAGGACCGATACGCCTTTTACATACGGAATTGTTTTTCCGAAGATAATCCTTTCGAAGATAGCGGGGCAGGGTGATGAAAAACAGCTGAAAAACATTCTTTTTCATGAGCTTTCGCATATAAAAAGCTTTGACGTGCTGTATAAGCTGGTGATGCTATGCTGTGTTTCGGTGCATTGGTTTGACCCGTTTGTGTGGGTTATGCTGATATTGTCTGACAGGGATACAGAGCTTGTCTGCGACGAAAGAGCCATATCATATGGAAAGGCTGCTCCTGAGGAATACGCCATGACCCTGATAAGTATGGAGGAGCGCCGCTGTGAATACTGTGCCGCAGGCTTTGCAGGGGGTAGCCTTGAGGAGCGGATAGTCGGGATAATGACGAAGAAGCTCCGTAGACATTCTGCTGTATCATTGGTGATATCCGCGGCTCTGACCATGGCAGCAGCCGTATGCGTGAATGTTGTTACGATGCCCGGATATTAAGCTGCGGTGGACGCAAAAACGGTTTATTATGATACGATTGACAGAAATACAACCGTGACGGTATCAGACGATAATTACTCCATAAGCTATATGACGGTAAGCGAAGCAGAACAGAACGATGATATATGGGTAGCTGCAGCTTCAAGGTAAAAAAACTCCGCCGAATATCTGATTCCGGCGGAGTTTTTTCAGCTGTAAAAGGTCCTGTAAATATTGTCAATATATTTACGGTCTGAGTCGGTGGGAGAGAATCCCACCAGAAGGCGCATCAAGTCAAAAACGGGCCGCAGCTCGTTCATTATATCAGGAGGATAGCTCATAAGCTCGGAAATGGGAGGGATATGCTTTTTCAGATAGCTTTTCATGGCGTCGAGGTCTCTTGCGGTCAGCGTCTCAAAGGTGTGATTTCGGATAATTCCCGCGATTCTTTCCGCATCGCGGAGCATATCGGTGCATTGCTCCTCGACAGCTCTGAGTGCCTTTTCCTGTCTTTGAGTTTCATAGGAAAGGGCGCTGTACAGCTTGAATATTTTCTCCAGCAGAGCGCCATTTTCCGGTGATATGCAGTGAAGCTTCCCGCCTCGGCAGAGTATCTCAAAAACTGCAGCGGCACAGCTCAGGTACTGCATATTTCCTCTGTTTTTTTCATATCCTGACAAAAGCTCTGTCAGCTCGAGCCTTGCCGTACTGTGATAAGGACATACCGAATCAAGCTCATATTTCACCTGAATTATCTCATTTTCATTTTCGGTGATGATAAGCATTAATTCGGAGAGCATTTTCTGATCCTTCCTTTCCCGTCAATACTGCAAGCTGCTTCCGCCGACGAACTCGCGGATAAGCGAGGCTTCGGGCAGGATATCTGCAGCCACAGGATGTATCTCGCCGAGGAATTTTACTATCTGGCGGTAATTTTTATTATCCGCCATATCATTTTCGATAGCAAGGAGCTCGCTGTGGAGGATCTCTGAATAGATAGCCGCTTCAAAGGGCATAAAGGTGTCGATATCAAAGGCAGCCCTGTGCTTGTGGGGCATGATGTACAGCTCTTCGCCTGCGGAAACGCTGTCAAACATCTCAAAGACCTCCTGGAGCTTTCTTCCGCGGAAAAGGCGGTCACGGCTGAGACGACGCATAAGACGGATAAGCCTGGGGTGAAGAACATCTCCGTCAGAGGCAACTATTCTTGTTCTGACGCTGATGTAGAGACAGTTTGTGAAGCTGTCGGTATCGCCTGTGACCTCGGGATTCAGGGCATGGATACCCTCGATGATTATCACCTCGTCAGCCTTTCTGCGCAGAGGAACGCTGCCTGTTCGAAGCTGGGTGCTGAAATCGAAGATAGGAACGTCCACCGATTCACCCATGAATATCTTGGACAGATGGTCGGAGAAAAGCTTGATATCCAGTCTCTGAGGGGATTCCAGGTCCACGTTGCCGTTTTCGTCCAGAGGAAGGTCTCCCATATCAGAGGGGAGGAAATAGTTATCCATTGAAAGGGTATGTACATTCACTCCGCGGACCTTGAGGAGCTCGGCTATCTTCAACGCAGAGGTGGTCTTTCCCGAGCCGGAGGGACCGGAAATAAGAACGATAGGCCGTGCTTTCCGGTCGAGATATATCTTTTCGGCAGCAGCTTCGAGCTGAGAGGAATAATTCTGTTCGGACAGCTCGA
>CAMEYZ010000242.1 GCA_945947715.1 uncultured Clostridia bacterium
GGACAACGCTCCTGAGATTAAGGTGGCGGGAATAATCCGTCCCAATGAGGAAGCCGTGGCAACTGCTATCAGCGGTTCTGTTGGATATACTCATGCGCTTTCCGAATATGTTGTCAATGCGATAAACGACAGCGATATCGTAAAGCAGCAGAAGGAGAATCCTGATGTTGACGTATTTACAGGCATTGAATTCTCCACTGGCGAGGAAGATGCACAAGCTCCTGAGTATACAATGGACGATATCATGGCATATATCTCAACTCTTCCCGAGGAGCAGCAGTCACAGATGCAGATGTACTCCGGTATGATGACCGAGGAACAGATGATAGAGATGTTCGCTGAGTTCATGACGCCTCCTACCACCGACGCCACCTATGACGGAAATCTGGAAAAGCTGAGCGTTACGTCTCTTGACACTCCCGCGTCTATCAGCATTTACGCTGCAACCTTCGCAGATAAGGACAATATAACCGCTGCTATCGACGAGTACAACAATAGAGCCGAAGCAGAGGGCAGGGAAGAGGACGTTATCAATTTCACCGACTATGTAGGGCTTATCATGTCGTCGGTAACTACTATCATCAATGCTATTTCTTATGTACTTATCGCATTTGTAAGCATTTCGCTGATAGTTTCCTCCATAATGATAGGCATTATCACCTACATTTCCGTTCTGGAGAGAACAAAGGAGATAGGAATCCTGCGAAGCATAGGCGCAAGCAAAAAGGATATCTCACGGGTATTCAATGCAGAAACGCTGCTTGTGGGCTTCTCAGCGGGAGCACTTGGAATTATCGTCACCCTTCTGCTTAACATTCCGATAAACATTCTTATCAAGAATCTGACGGATATTTCCGATATTGCGCATCTGCCTGCTGCAGCTGGAGTTATACTCGTTCTGATAAGCATGCTGCTGACGGTCATCGCGGGACTTATCCCGTCGCGTATCGCCGCAAAGAAGGATCCGGTTATAGCCCTTCGTTCAGAGTAAAATATAAAATTTCCTTGAAAACGGACCGTTTTTGCGGTTCGTTTTCTTTGTTTATTATGCACATTTATGCATTATCCAAAAAAGTGAGCTATATTTATTTTGTCAATTAAATATTAGAAAAATCGAAAAAACTTGACAAATTCAAAACTGCGTGATAAAATTTAGTTTGTATGCAAAAAATCCCGAACATGTTTAATATTTGTTAACACAGACTCACGGAGGAAGCTTTAATGACTGAATTACCTTTTTTTGGATATACGCTGTATGAAATGTGTCACTATTTTCTTATCTGGTCGTTTATCGGCTGGGTGATCGAGATTATCGATATGACTTTTGAGACTGGAGAGTATCAGAACCGAGGATTTCTTAATATGCCGATATGTCCTATTTACGGAGTAGGCGTTCTGCTTATTGTCGCGATACTCAGACCCCTTAAAGGAACAGTTATCTCGCTTTTTATCTGTTCGACGGTTATTTGCACAGGTATCGAGCTTGGCGTCGGACTGCTTATGGAGGCGGTCTTTCACAGCAGGTGGTGGGATTACTCTCACATGTTTTTCAATTATAAGGGTCTGATATGTCTGAGAAACTCACTGTTTTTCGGCTTTGGCTGCGTTATCATGATGAATACCGTGCAGCCCTTCTTTGAAAAGGCAGTACATATGATGCCCATAAAGGTGGGTGTGGGAATAATTCTTGTTATGGCGGTGCTTATCGTTATTGACCTGGTGGCTTCGGTCAAGGCGGTGAAAAATCTGAACGATAAGCTCAAACAGCTGGACGCTATCGGAAACAAGATGCTTGCTCTTTCACAGAAAATAGGCGGAGTGCTTGCAGACGGAACTATCAACGTCAGAGAAAACTACGACAAGATCAAACAGAAAACTGAGGACGCTGCAGAGAAAATCAGCAATAAGATAGAAGAGGCTAAAAAATCACGGGAGGAAGCTGAGGAACAGGACCCGAAGGAGGAATACTCCATACTCCGTGAAAAATATGAGAAGCTCCTCGATGAAAAAAGCTCCGCTTATCGTCTTATCAGGGCGTTTCCTACTATCAGGAACAAGAAATACGACAAGCCTCTGGAGGACCTGAAAAAGCATGTTAACCCCGATTCTGCTGAGCATTTCGAGCTGCGTCTGGACGAGGTCAAGAGGAAAAGAGAAAGACATCATAAGTGACAGATGATGACATTATCTCTAATAATTTTCACCAATTTGAAGATAATTTGTAATATAGCGATAAATTAAATGTAAACTTTTATTTTTTATTGACATATGAACATGAATGTGATATAATAATATCAGGTAATGAGATATGTATCTCCTTTAAGTTGATCCAGAGAGGTCGGCAAGGTGATTTTTATACGCTGCTTCAGCGAGACTTACGCTTGAAGTATGATTATATGAAATTTTGACCTGCCGCATAAAACGGCAGGTTTTTTGCTGAACGGAGGCGCTGTATGGTCCAGAAAGCGGTTATAATGGACGAAAATCAGATAAAAAGAGCCGTTGCGCGCATTTCCTATGAGATCGCAGAGCGGAACAGAGGGACCGAAAATCTTGTTCTGATAGGTATAATGTCCCGCGGAGTTTACATCGCCGAACGTATTGCTGCAAAGCTTAAGGAGCTGGAGGGCTATGACGAAAGGGTCGGCGTTCTCGATATTACGTCCTTTCGCGACGATGATAAGAATATCCCTGACAGCGACAAGACCGATATCCCCTTTGATATAAAGGACAAAAGCGTTATCCTTGTGGACGATGTCATGTTCACGGGAAGGTCCTGCAGAGCCGCTATCGACGCTGTTATGAGCAGGGGACGTCCGAAGAATATTCAGCTGGCTGTGCTTGTGGACAGGGGACACCGTGAGCTTCCATTAAGACCTGATTATGTGGGAAAGAACGTTCCTACGTCTCGGGACGAGTCGGTACAGGTGATGGTCAGGGAGATAGACGACTGCGATATGGCGGTCATTCTTGAATAGGAGGAAAATATGGCGGAGATTCTGATAAAAAATGTCAGAGCTGTTGACGAAAACATTGACAGGATATGCGATATTCTAATTGAAAATGGGAAAATCACGGAGATGAGCGAAGGCATCAGCAAAACTGCTGACAGAGTTATCGACGGTACTGGAATGGTGCTTATGCCTGCACTGTTTGCCATGCATGTTCATCTGCGGGACCCGGGCTCTACTCACAAGGAGGACGTGGTAACGGGCTGTAATGCAGCTGCGGCT
>CAMEYZ010000243.1 GCA_945947715.1 uncultured Clostridia bacterium
TTCAAAGCTTCTGAGAGGTCTATCCGGGCGGATTATTATGGCCTTTCCCTGCTGTTCAAGCTCCTCGCAGAGCTTTACTCTGTCGTTATAAAGCTTGTGCCGCAGAAGAAGCTCTTTTTTTATCTCAGGGAATTTTCGTCCCGCTGCTTCTGCCGCAAGGATGTTCTTGTTGGTGCATTTCTTAACAAAGCCCTCAGGCTGAGTAAGAATGATAACGTTCTTATCACAGCCGTCTCTCATGGCCTTCTTTATGCATATAGGAGAGGAAAGCCCACCGTCATAATAGGGCGTTCCGTTGATATACTGTGGCTCAAAGGCCGACGGTATAGCACAGGTGGCACGGAGATACTCCCACTTATCAGTATCCTTCATTCCGTCGAAAAATTCGCTCCTACCAGTCTTAGCGTTGGTCACTCCCACAAGGAATTTTCCCTTGTAGCTGTGAAATGTATCGTAATCAAAGGGAACAAGAACATTGGGTATCTCATCGAACACGAAATCCATTCCGAAATAGTTTTTGGTAGTGAGAAAATTCTTCATGCTGAGATAGCGCTTGTCATTCCTGTATTTTTCAAGTATCTCGATATTGCGCTCCTTCTGCAAAGACACATAGGAAGCGGCATTGGATATTCCCGCAGATACTCCCACGATATACGGGAAGATGATACCTTTTTCGATAAAGGCGTCCATAACGCCCGCCGAGAATATCCCCCGGAAGGTCCCGCCTTCAAGTACAAGTCCTGTCATAAAATATCTCCTTTCATAGGTTTGCAAAAGCTGTTGCAATTCGTCGGAATATATGTTATAATACTTTAAGCAAAGGGGTGAGAAGATGCACAACGCAGCAATAGCAGCAGTTCTCGGCATAGGCGTAATGGTCACGGGAATGGCAGCTTATAAGGCATATACCGATTCCGCCGAGGAGGCACGCATAAACGAGCTGATAAAATACGCCGAGCTGGGAGCGGACCCGAATGCAACGTACTCGGGATATTCCGTTGAGGAGCTGGGCGAGGGCTACGAAAAGCCAAAAAAGACTCCGCTGAAAACAGAGATAGCAGATTTCCCTGTCATAAGCCAGTTTCCTGAGCTTCCCACAGGCTGTGAGATAACCTCCGCCTGCGCAGTGCTGCAATATCTGGGCTTCGACGCTGACAAGACAGTTCTCTGTGACCTGTACATGCGCCAGAGCAGCAATTTCTTCACCGATGAAAACGATGTTCTGTACGGACCCGACCCGAATTTTTCCTTTGCAGGAGACCCCTATGATTTCGGCTATGGCTGCTATGAGAACGTGATATGCGATGCAATGAACTCCTACTTTGCCGCCAACAGGAAATTCAGCGAATATGAGGCAGTCTCACTGACCGGGATAAACACCGCCGACCTGGAAAAGCTCATTGACGAGGGAGTGCCCGTCATAGTATGGGCATCTCAGAAAATGGACGTCTATAAATATTCGGAGCAGTCCGAGTGGTTCGTCATAGGTTCGGACGAAAAGATCACTTGGCTGGGAAATTCTCATACCCTTGTGCTTGTAGGCTACGACCTCAACGCATACTATTTCATGGACTGTTCAGAGGAAGCCGCAATAGTCCCCTACAGCAAGGAATCCTTTTCCCAGCGCTTCGCCGAAAACGGGAGCCGTGCCTGTGCGGTGAAGCTAAAAGACTGAATCAATACATACTATCTGCCGTAAAGAGCTTTTCTTTACGGCTTTTTCAGCCTGCAAAGACCTGTGCTGCGGTATACATCAGCACAAGGAACACTCCGTCGAGTACAGCAGTATGTGCCAGAGCAGTAAGAGCCGTATTCAGTGGCTTTCTCTTTAACAGCGGGATAACTGTGTCCTTGTCCTCGTAAGCAAAGCCATCAGTAAACAGCTTCGCCGCATAATGAACAACTATGGCAAGTATCACCCACCATACGCTGTCATAGCGGAATATGGAAAAAGTATATGCAGCAGCTGTCATGCAGATGATATCCTCGATAAGAGTCAGCGACATGGAGATATTAGCTTTGAGTATCCTTGAAAACATCAGATTGGCAGGTATCATTATGACAAGCTCCATAAGAAGCAGCATAATATTGCTTCCTACCGCAGAAGCAAAGAACAAGGAATAAAATTCCATGGGGAAGGTTATCCAGAGAAGTATCCACAGAACTGCCAGTCCCAGGCATATCAGCGAATACCCTTTCTTTTTCTTTATATCAAAATACATGTCGAACTTTTTAAAATATTTTCGCATTTTTTCACTCCGAGCAGATTATTCACAATAATTATATCACATATTATTCTATTTTTCAAGTATTCGGCAAATTTTTCATCACAGCTTCACAATTCCCCCTTGCATCACATATAATGACAAAGGGAAACCATAATTTTCAAAACGAACCTTATTTCATCGAGGAGAATCCAAATGGCTGATGAATATATAGTCGCAGGCGGAGATATGCGCTTTTCTGCCGCCGCGGAATACCTTGCCGCGCACGGAAAAAGTACAAAGCTGTTATATCCCTGTCGTCATGTCAACATAGAAGCGTACATGGAAGCGGGTGGGATACCTCCTGCCGATTATCTGATACTACCCGTCCCCGTAACATACGACGGAGTATATCTGAACGCTCCCGCCGCAGAGGCTCCGCCAAAGCTGAGCGAGCTTTCACGGCTCGTCAAGCCGGGAGGTACGGTGTTCGGTGGGAAGCTCACAGGCGATATCAAGCGGAAATTCGCCGCAAGAAACATATATGCCGAGGATTACATGGACCGCGAAGAGCTTTCTGTAATGAATGCCCTTGCCACCGCCGAGGGAGCAGTTATGACAGCGCTTCAGAAGCAGGATATCATGCTCCACAGGCAGAAGGTGCTCATTATTGGAATGGGCCGGATAGGAAAGGCTCTCATCGGCATACTAAGAGGCTTTGGTGCGGATATATACGCCGCAGCAAGAAGGCCTGAGCACCTTGCCTGGGCGGATATCATGGGCTGTCGTCCCGTAAAGCTGTACGATGCCGAAAGCGGCATGCTCTCCCCTGAGCTTGCTGCCGCATCGGAGGTCTGCACTCTGATATTCAATACTGTTCCGTCGATGATACTGTCAGAAAACGCACTTAAGTCAGTCAATAGAAAGGCACTTATCATAGATCTTGCCTCCGCTCCGGGAGGAACTGATCTTGCCGCTGCCGAAGGGCTCGGGATACAGGCAGTGAATCTGCTGGGAGTACCCGG
>CAMEYZ010000244.1 GCA_945947715.1 uncultured Clostridia bacterium
TACAATTGAGATATCCGATTCCACCGTTCATCTCAACAGAATCCACGACCTTCTCGCAGGCTACGGTATCAAAGAGATCGTCCGCACAGGCGTTATCGCTATCCAGAAGGGCAGCGTAACCATTAAGTAATCACGCTTTTAAGGCAATTTGCCTTGAAATAAATTAAATATTCCATAATATTCTATTAGGAGGAATTTAAAATGGCTAAAATTTTCTATCAGTCAGACTGCGATCTCGGCAGACTCGACGGCAAGACCGTTGCTATCATCGGTTACGGTTCTCAGGGTCACGCTCACGCTCTTAACCTCAAGGATAGCGGCGTTAATGTAATCGTTGGTCTTTACGAGGGCTCCAAGAGCAAGGCTAAGGCTGAGGCTCAGGGTCTTAAGGTATATTCCGTAAGCGAAGCAGCTAAGAGGGCTGATGTTATTATGATCCTTATCCCCGATGAGAAGCAGGCTGACGTTTATAAGAGCGACATTGCTCCTTATATGACCGCAGGCAAGACACTTGCTTTTGCTCACGGCTTCAACATTCACTTCGGCTGCATCGTTCCCCCCAAGGACGTTAACGTTATCATGATCGCTCCTAAGGGCCCCGGCCACACTGTAAGAAGCGAATATCAGGCTGGCAAGGGTGTTCCCTGCCTTATCGCTGTTGAGCAGGACGCTACAGGCGATGCTACTGACCTGGGTCTTGCATATGCGCTGGGAATCGGCGGCGCACGCGCAGGCGTTCTGGAGACCACATTCAGAACCGAGACTGAGACCGACCTCTTTGGTGAGCAGGCAGTTCTCTGCGGCGGTGTATGTGCACTGATGCAGGCTGGCTTTGAGACACTCTGCGAGGCAGGCTATGACCCCAGAAACGCATATTTTGAGTGCATTCACGAGATGAAGCTCATCGTTGACCTCATCTATCAGTCCGGCTTTGCAGGCATGAGATACTCCATCTCCAACACAGCAGAGTACGGCGACTACATAACAGGCCCCAAGCTCGTCACCGAGGAGACCAAGAAGACCATGAAGAAGATACTCTCCGACATTCAGGACGGTTCTTTTGCAAAGGAGTTCCTGCTTGACATGTCCCCTGCAGGCAAGCAGGTACACTTCAAGGCAATGAGAAAGCTCCACGCAGAGCACCCCTCCGAGAAGGTAGGCGAAGAGATCAGAAAGCTCTACAGCTGGAACGGCGAAGACAAGCTTATCAACAACTAAGTCGGGATGACCCGGCGGGATGACCCGCGGCCATTGCCACGTTGTTCGTTTTTCAGCTTAGGCTACTTTTTCCCGCGAAGGTGCGTTACTTCCGAAGGAAACTTATCTTAACAGTTAAATGGGGCTAAATATTAGCCCCATTTTTTATAATAACCGTAATTATAAATTTCAGAATATCAATTATCCATTGTCAATTGTCAATTATCCATTATCAACTGTCAATTCAATAACTGTAAACTGAATAAAGGGAGGAATCACAAAAATGGAACCACTCCGCGACCCTGTTAATCTTCTCTACCCCACCGAGGATATCCGCCAAAAGCTGAAACAGCGCCGGAACGACCTGTCTGCGCTGCCCGATACATATACCGCCGACCTGCAGCTGGATAAGCTGTGCCGGTACTTCTCCCCGGAAAATTCGCAGTTCTCCATGAATATCTTCCGGGAGCTCTGCACCGAACCAGACGTGATAAACTACCGCCTTGATGCAATCGAGGACCTGCTGCGCTTCCCAAAGCTGTCCGCCGCGCTCCATAAGACGGTGACGACTATCCTCGATAATCACCGTGAGGAATTAAGCGATAAGTCTGCTCCCGACACCTTTGCTGCGCTCAGCGCAAAGATATCCTCGCTGGACGTGTTCATTGATTCGGTGGAGAGCTTCTGCGATTATTACGAAAAGGAGGGCAAGGAAGTTTCCTCCGAGGCATTCAAACGCGTGTTTGCGTACTTTTTAGATATCAAGGCATCGAAAAGCTTCTCCGACCTGAAAGCTGACATGGAGGAGCTGAAGGCTGCCTTCTCCAAGAAGATACGCTGCGTTACCGTGGCAATCAATTTCAATGAGGAAATGCGTCCTGTTTCCGCGGGGATAGTGGGCCTGTCCGAAAATTCGGCCACAGAGAAGCCCTCCGTTTTCGACAGGATATTCTACCGCAACGCAAAGTTTGCCGATGTGAACGTGAAGAATCTTCACAGCCGCTATATGGGCGATTCCAAGGACCCCAACGAAATTGACCGCAAGCTTTTTGAAGAGCTGGAAAAGGTCACCTCCGACTATATGGGCAGACTTTCCCGGGCCCTGGACGATTACCGCTGCATCGACTATCGTGAGATAGCCGTCATCGAGGAGCAGCTGTCCTTTTTAGACAAGGCTGCCGCTCTGGTGGAGACTGCAAAGTCACGTGATATCGCCATGTGTCGCCCGCAGCTGCTGCCCATGGAAAGCAGGGAGCTTCATCTGAAAGGCGCCTTCGACATCAGCTTTTTCAGAAGCGCCGCCGCAGCCGACCCCTACAAAAAGGGGGATTCCCTTGTGGTGGGCAATGATATCGACATGGACGATACCGCCCGCTTCTGGCTCTTAAGCGGCGCCAATAACGGCGGCAAGACCACCTTTGTCCGTGCAGTGGGCATATGTCAGCTCTTCGCACAGTGCGGACTGTTCGTCCCTGCTGCGGAGTGCAGCATCTCCCCTGTGGACTACATCTACACCCCCTTCCCCAAGGAGGAAGAGGTTGGCATAAATTCCTCCCGCTTCACCGAGGAGGTCAAGGACCTGAAAAAGATAGCCGACAGCATATCAGAAAGCTCGCTGCTGCTGATGAACGAGTCCATTCAGAGCACCACTCCCAGGGAGTGCCTGGATATCGCAGGCGAGTTCGTGCAGATATTCACCATGCTGGGCGCACGGGGAATTTTCGCCACACATCTTGCAGAGCTGGCGCAGCGCATGGACAGGATAAACTCCGACCCGGACAACCGCTCCAGGGTGGACAGCATCGTGACTACCGTGGAGGAATCCACCGGCGAGCGCCTCTATAAGATACGCCGCGGCATGCCCGGAGAGACAAGCTACGCATCGGTAATATTCGATAAATTCGGCATCAGCGCCGACGAGGTGCGCAAAAAGCTCCGCGCTAAAGTATAGAGTATATCACGAGGAACAGCACAAAGGGCACTCCCCCGCAAAGAGCAAGTG
>CAMEYZ010000245.1 GCA_945947715.1 uncultured Clostridia bacterium
GTGAATGTGGCTGTGAGTGCCGCTGCGGACAGTACCGCCAGAACCTTTTTGATCTTTGACTTTTTCATAAACATTTCCTCCGTTACTTTTTCTCTTTTCGGACAAACAAAAAATCGGTCCTGCCAAAAGGTATGGCATAACCGACTGCTTTGTCGAATATCACATTAAATTATTTAAAGCCCAGCTGCTGCAGAGCCTTGTCATTTTCGGCAGTACCCTTTTTATCGAGAATATCGTCACCAAGCTTTATCTTGAGATACTGGATTATCAGCTCGGCACATTTTTCTCTGCCTATCCTATCGGTGTTGAGGGTCATGTCGTAGAGCACAGGATTTGTCCAGACCTCGCCGCCCGTATAATATTTGTAGTAATCGGCGCGGTATTTGTCGGTCTGGTAGATCATCTTATGGGCCTCGTCCTCGGTGACGCCCAGCCGTTCAATGACGGACTTTACGCAGTATGCCCGGGGAGCTTCGATATACACGCTGACAACATTGTCGTAATCCCGAAGCAGATGATTGGCACATTTTCCGATGATGATGCAGGACTGATTTTTTCCCAGCTCCTTGATTATCTTCGCCTGAATATTGTACAGGTTCACATCGGAAATAAAGCTGCGTTCTGTGGGCTCGACGATATCGTCACTGGCGGGGGCCTTCATAAGGCGCTTTATCATGTGGTAGCCTCTGAGCTTTTCGTCCACCTGAAAAAACAGGTCCTTATTTATCCCGCTGTAGTTGGAAGCCATGTTAAGTATCTGGCTTTCATAGCAGGGGATACCCAGTCTTTTTGACAGTTCAAGACCTATCTGCTTTCCGCCGCTGCCGAAGCCTCGTGCGATAGTGATAACGTAATTATCCATCGGTTCTCACCTCCGTTTTCATGCTTTTATTATACCGTACAAAAGCGGAAATGAACACACAAAAAAACAGAGAAAAGCCTATAAATATCAGCTTTATAAAGCTATATGATATGAGGTCAGTTTGATGATGGATAATATTACAAAGAAGTATCAACGCGGCAACCGCTGTCGGGCGGACCCGACCGATACTGCGACGGGGTCTTACCGGTTATCTCCTTGAAGATGCGGGTGAAGTAATCGGGGGAGGAATAGCCTAATTTCTCGCTTATCTGATAGGTCTTGTAGTTTCCCGTGGCAAGCAGCTCCTTGGCGTACTCTACCTTTACCACCGAGGAAAAATAGTTGAAGGTCACTCCCATGTTCTGCTTGAAAAGCTTGCCGAAATAGTCCTTGTTGAAGCTGAAATGCTCTGCCGCTTCGTCCATGGTGACTACCTCGCTGCGGTTTTCCGAAAAGTATTCGGCAATCTGTCTGATAAAGCTGTTTTCGTCCTCGGTTTTTCCTATGTAATGAAGTGCCTCCGAAACGCTCCGCGATATCCCAGGGACAGCCGCCTTTTCTGAAATGCACTGCTTCGTCCGTTCCAGCACCTCTTCCAGCTTTTTGTCATCAACGGGCTTTAGTATGTAGTCGAAGGCGCCGAGGATTAGTCCCTGCCGCGCATACTCAAACTCGTCGTAGGAGCTGACAAAGATGACGCATACGTCGATGCCCCGCTTTTTTATCTCCCGAAGCAGCTCTATTCCGTCAACAAAGGGCATTCTTATGTCGGTCACAACCAGGTCGAATTTTTCCTTGCTCAGCACCTCAAGGGCGTCCTTACCGTTTGACACCTCCTTAGCTATTCTGAAGCCACATTCGCTCCAGACCTTCATCTTTGAATAGAGAAAACGCATTGCGGAATCGTCCTCCACAAGAAGTATATCGTACATATATCATTCCTCCTCCGAAAATTCATTGATTATCCCTGCAAAATCATATCGTCCTGCCAGCTCTTCAACACGGTGAAATTTTTCCTTGTCAAGGCTGACTCTGAAATCGGAGCGGTTCTCGTCGAAATATTCCGCTGCCGAAATATCAAAATCTTTACACATCAGCAGAAGCTTTTTCAGCTTCTCTTCAAAGGGGATATCATCGTCTGAGCTTCCGCTGATATCGTTGATTTTCAGAAATTCCCGCATTTCATCGGCAGCATCTTCAAAAGCACAATAAAAATCTTCATCGCTGTCATGGCGCTCGTTCCTAAGATCGTTCAGCAGCGACTGCGAAGCTTCATAAAGGGGCATGCATCGCAGATTCCCTGATACTCCTGCCACATCATGGAGGATACGCCGCGAAACAGCATAATTTCCGTTGGCGATGTGTATCCTGAGTTGCTCGCAGGTATGCTCGTTATTTTGAAGAAACCTTCTGACAGACCGTATAAGGACGTTCTTATTTCCTCCCAGCTCTTCAAGGCAGCGTCTGCTGTCAAAGGCAGAGCTTACCCCTGTGTACAGCTGTTCGGGTGTCTCTCTCGCAATGCCCAGATATTCCTTGATAAGCTCACGAAGCCGCTCCGGGTCAAAGGGCTTGGATATGTAGTCGTTCATTCCCGCTGCACGCACCTTTTCGGAGACTCCCGAAACCACGTCCGCAGTCAGGGCGATTATCGGCGTCAGACGACATGCTTTTATGCGTCTTATCCGACGAGCGGTCTCGTATCCGTCCATGCCGGGCATATGCAGGTCCAGGAATATCAGCTCGGGTGTGAGCTGCTGTGCATCTTTTAATGCCTCTGCGCCGCAGTCCGCCGTGATAACCTCTGCGCCGTACAGCCCAAGTATTTCCTTCTCAATATCAAGATTGACCTTGTTATCGTCCACCAGCAGGATATGTACCTCACCCTCAAAGGGAACGGCATTTTCCGCTTCAATACTGTCCTCGGAGCAGCTTCCGTATTCAAATTCCATTTTAAAGCTGAAACGGGAGCCCTTTCCTTCCTCCGATTCGACTTCAATCCCGTACCTTCCGCCGCTGGCGTTCTGTACGATGTTTTGGGAAATGGGCAGTCCCAGTCCCGTGCCGCCGTATTTTCGGGTAACTCCTGCGTCGGTCTGAACGAAGGGCTCGAATATCTTTGGGATATCATCCTGGGCGATTCCGATTCCCGTATCGGTGACAGCGAAGCTCATCAGTGCTTTGCCGTCCTGATTATCGCCGAGATATTCTGCCGACAGGGTGACGCTTCCCTGAGAGGTGAATTTCAGTCCGTTTCCAATAAGATTTATCAGTACCTGCCGCAGTCGTAGCGGGTCGCCCTTTACATATAAGGGTATAT
>CAMEYZ010000246.1 GCA_945947715.1 uncultured Clostridia bacterium
GATAAGATTAAAGGAATGATAAAATGAAGAAATATAAAGCAATACTGTTCGACCTGGACGGTACTCTGGCCGATACATGCGAGGGAGTGTATGCCTCGGTAAAATATGCTGCTGAAAAGGAAGGACTGCCCGAAGCGGACGACGCTCTCCTGAAAAAGTTTATAGGACCGCCTCTTCATCAGACCTTCAGAACAGAGTACGGTCTGTCCGAGGAAGGCGTGGAAAAGGCAGTTGCCGCGTTTCGCGAGTTTTATGGCAGAGAGGGAGTGTATATGTGTACTCCCTACGAGGGAATGGACAAGCTTCTTGTGTCACTGAAAAGCGCAGGCTATAAGATTGGCACAGCCACCTATAAGCGTGAGGATTATGCAATAGCCCTGCTTAAGAAAAAGCTTCCCGATGTGTTTGATGTCATTCATGGAGCAGACCCTGTGGGAAAGCTCACCAAAGCGGATATAGTTGAAATGGTCATATCGGAGCTTGGTGCGGATAGGGCGGAGACCGTTCTGATAGGCGACAGCTTCTACGATGCAGAGGGAGCAGCAGCTGCGGGAGTTGATTTTATCGCCGTGACATATGGCTTCGGATTCAAGTCGCGGGCCGACGCGGAGAAATATCCGATAGTGGGCTGTTGCGGCAGCACATCAGAGCTTGCTGGATTATTGGGGATATAACTAAAAGGGAACGCCGAGAAAGCGTTCCCTTAGCTATTATTTGATATCTATTCCGGTAAACCGTTTCTGCGGCTTGTCAAGGAATGATGATATTGCTTTTTCAATGGCCTCCACTTCAAGCTCAAATTCACTTGCAGAAACTCTCAGTGCACCGTTACCGAGAATGATTATCTGCTCCTGATTGTCTGATGTGGCCACTCTTACACGGTGATCTTTGCTGAGGTCGTGAGCAGTTTTTTCGATGTAGGTATCAGCAGTTTCGGCCTCTTTTGTGTAGACAACTGTGATGTTGTGGTGCTGTTCTATCTCACGATGCTCTCCCTTGACCCTGTATGCGTCGAACACAAGTATCAGATGACAGCCCTTAAAGCCCTGATAGCTGCAAAGGCGATTTATCAGAGCACTTCTTGCGGCGTCCAGATTATCCTCGGCGAGCTTTTTCAGGTCCTCCCACGAGAATATGATATTATACCCGTCCACCAGCAAATATTCCTCACCCATCGGAATAATAGGCTTGGAGGACGGCTTTTTATATTCTGTGAGCTTGTCCCTGCGCATTTTGGTTCTGTCGTCACGTTTAATTTTGCCATAGGTGCGCTCGAATATCTCCATAAGCTCCTTATCGTCATAGAGACGTGATTTGAAGCTGTCAAGCCGTTCGCTTGTCACAGTGAAGTCCTCTTGTTTCGGAGGATTCAGACAGCTTCCCAAATGCATTTTTTCGGGAGCCTCGTTTCATGGGACAACATATCCCGAACCATGAGTGCAGAACACAGAATCGGCAGTATTTGCGATATCGCTGTCGCAGTCGTAGCCTATCTGCGAAACGACTTCATCGGGATTGTGACAAGGGAGG
Organism: uncultured Clostridia bacterium; assembly: GCA_945947715.1. Taxonomy (GTDB): domain Bacteria; phylum Bacillota; class Clostridia; order Oscillospirales; family Ruminococcaceae; genus RGIG4694. The sequence goes on from CAMEYZ010000246.1 coordinate 1,531, forward strand.
TAGCCCTTCACAACGCAGAAAATGCGGCCCTTTCCCTTTGTGTAGGCGATAAGCTCCTTCTGGTAGCCCTGCATTTCGGAAACGGGCGCAGTTCCTTCGATAATGGACGTTCCATTTATCGTATCAGGAGGAGAAAACTTACCGCTCATCTGCTGGATATCAGACAAGGCTCGTCCGAGGTTTTCCGACGGAAGCTCGATGCGGAAGCTGTACCATGGTTCAAGAAGCACCTTGTCCGCTGAGCGGAGTCCCTGTCTTAAGGCACGATAGGCTGCCTGACGGAAATCCCCGCCCTCGGTGTGCTTGACATGGGACTTTCCGCCTATCAGCGTTATTTTTATATCGGTTATAGGAGAGCCGGTAAGCGCGCCTATGTGGACCTTTTCCTTCAGCTGAGATATGATAAGGTTCTGGAAATTGCCGCTGAGATAGTCCTCACGGCAGTTAGTGTCATAAACGATACCGCTGCCGCAGGGGAGCGGCTCAAGCTTTAAATGGACCTCTGCATAGTGGCGCAGCGGCTCAAAATGCCCCATGCCCTCAACGGTATTGCCGATAGTTTCCTTGTAGCAGATAGAGCCGTGAGTGAATCGCACATGAAGTCCAAAACGTTCCGACAGTATCCCCGTAAGAATTTCCAGCTGTATCTCGCCCATGATGCGGACGTGTATCTCCTGCTGCTGTTCGTTCCATATCACATGGAGCTGAGGATCCTCCTCTTCAAGCCTGCGGAAGATGTCAAGGGCGGTGTGAATATTGGTGTTGTCGGTGATTTCCGCGCAGTAGGTGAGCACAGGCTCGATAAGCGGAGCAGCTTCGTCTGTTTCCGAACCAAGTCCCTGACCTGCATAGGTGTGGGAAAGTCCCTCTGCGGCAACAGCCATTCCCGCCTCTGCAGAAGCGACCGACGTGTACTTTTCACCGGAATAAAGTCGCAGTGCGGTGATCTTTTCCTCGCCCACAGGAGTGCGAACTGCCAGAGAACCGCCTGTTATTTTCATATGAGTAAGTCTGACACCGTTGTCCTCGGTGATCTTGTACACCTTTGCGCCGAAGGTGCTGCCATAGGTCCTTTCGGGGATATACTCCGACAGTATATCAAGAAACTCCGATACTCCGTCCAGCTTAAGGGCTGAACCGAACATTACGGGGAAAATTTTTCGTTCTGAAACAGCCTTTCTTATGCTGTCGGAACTTACGGAATTATTTTCCAGATATTCGTTCATGATATTTTCGTCACAGAGACTTATCTCCTCGAAAAGCTCATCCGAAGGCCTGTCCTTGCCGAAAAAAATGCATCTGCTGCCCAAGCGTGAGTGAATGTCGCTCATAAGCTCGTCTTGGGATTTTGGGGTGATGTCGGTCTTGTTCACGAAGATGAAAACAGGGATTTTGTAGCTATCAAGGAGCCGCCAGAGAGTCTCCGTATGGCTCTGTACTCCGTCGATGCCGCTGATGACCATAACTGCGCAGTCAAGGACGGAAAAGGTCCTTTCCGTTTCGGAGGAAAAGTCGATATGTCCGGGAGTGTCCAGCAGGATAAATTCTGTATCTCCGTAATGAAGAACAGCCTGTTTTGAAAACACAGTGATGTCCCGTCTGCGTT
>CAMEYZ010000247.1 GCA_945947715.1 uncultured Clostridia bacterium
CGAGATACTTGTATTTCTGGTATTTGTTTTTCTGGCAGCTCTTTCGGTGCTCATGGGACTGTCAGCCGCAAAGCATGCATGGTTCTGGGGCGAGGACAGATTCACCATAATCCAGCTCTTCTCAAAGCCTGCCACCTACAGCTACGGTGAGATAGATCAGGTGTACACCGTCACCGAGGGACCTGCCGTAACGCTGATACTCCGTATGATGAACGGCAAAGAGCTGGGAATTTCTCTTCATGCGGCCGGCGCACAGGAGTTCCTCGACTATCTCAGGTCGATACAGAACGATTATCCCGCTTAAACGGGAGCGGAACATAAAAATTATCCGTAAAAACTAAACAGGAGGATAAGTAAAATGGATTTATCAATGAAATGGCTCTCCGATTATGTCGATATCGGAGACATGACCATAAAGGAATATTGTTCGGGTCTTACTCTCAGCGGCTCAAAGGTCGAGAGATACGACACCGAAGGCAGCGAGATATCTAAGGTCGTTGTGGGAAAGCTTTTAAGCGTGGTTCCTCACGAAAATTCCGACCACCTTGTTATCTGCTCAGTTGATGTGGGCAAAGAAGCTCCCATTCAGATAGTTACCGGCGCGAAAAATGTCAAGGCAGGAGATATCGTCCCCGTTGCACTGGACGGCTCCACTCTGCCCGGCGGCGTTAAGATAAAAAAGGGTAAGCTCCGCGGAGTTGAATCAAACGGTATGCTCTGCTCTCTGGGCGAGCTTGGTCTCACCACTCACGATTTCCCCTATGCCATTGCAGACGGAATCTTCCTCATCGAACAGGAGGAGGGCTGCCCTGAATTAAAGCTGGGCATGGATATAAAAGAGGCTATCGGTCTGAACGATACCACCGTTGAATTTGAGATAACCTCCAACCGTCCCGACTGCATGTCCGTTCTCGGTCTTGCAAAGGAGACTGCGGCTACCTTCGACCTTCCCATGAACTACAAGAAGCCCGGATTTAAGGGCGTTGACGGAGATATCAGCTCCATGCTGTCCGTTAAGATATCCAACACCGAGCTGTGCTCCAGATACTGCGCAGGCGTTGTAAAGAACGTAAAGATAGGCCCCTCTCCCCGCTGGATGAGGGAAAGGCTCCGTGCCAGCGGAGTACGTCCTATCAACAATTTCGTTGATATCACAAACTATGTTATGCTGGAATACGGTCACCCTATGCACGCCTTCGATATCAGATTTATAGAGGGCAACTCAATCGACATCAGAAGTGCGAAAAATGGCGAAAAGATAACCACTCTTGACGGTGTTGAAAGAACTCTCACCGACAAGATGCTTGTCATCGCAGACAGCGAAAAGCCTGTTGCAGTTGCTGGCGTTATGGGCGGCGAGTACAGCGGCATCATGGACGACACCGTTGATGTTGTTTTCGAGGCTGCCTGCTTCGACGGAGCAAGCGTCCGCACTACAGCAAAGGCTCTCGGCATGAGAACCGACGCTTCCTCACGCTTTGAAAAGGGTCTTGACCCCAGAATGTGCGAGCCTGCTCTTATGAGAGCTTTCGAGCTTGTTGAGCTTCTGGGCTGCGGCGAGGTCGTAATGACAACTATCGACGTATCAAACGGCGCAGACACGCAGAAATCTGCTCCCTTTGACCCCGTTTGGATAAATAATTTCCTCGGCACAAAGCTTTCCGAGGAGGAAATGATAAAGTATCTTAACAAGCTCGACTTCACCGTAAAGGACGGAAGAGCATATGCTCCCGCATATCGAATCGACATCGAGTGCAAGGCTGACATCGCAGAGGAGATAGCTCGTCTTTACGGCTACAACAACATCGAAAAGACGGTTATCAGAGGCGTTGCACAGGCAAGCGTTGCTCCCGAGCAGAAATTCAGAACAAAGCTTTTAAATGCGTCAGCTTCCCTGGGCTTTGACGAGATAGTGACCTACTCGTTCATCTCCCCGAAGAATTTCGACAAGATACGTCTTCCCGAGAACAGCTCTCTGAGAAACACTGTTACTATAACAAATCCTCTGGGCGAGGACACCTCGGTAATGAGAACAACTCTTCTGCCCTCCATGCTGCAGGTGCTTGCGACCAACTACAACAACAGAAACGAATCTGCAAAGCTTTTTGAAGCTGCAAGAGAGTATCTCCCCTGCGGCAAGGAGCTCCCCGAAGAGCCCGAGCGCATAGTATTCGGCTGCTACGGCGACGGTTACGATTTCTATGCATTAAAGGGAGCTATCGAAGAGCTTTTCGAGGTACTTGGCATAGAGGACGTTGACTACGAGCCCTGCACCGACGACAGCATTTTCGGAGAATTCCACGCATTCCACCCCGGAAGATGTGCGATAGTGACCAAAAACGGCAAGCCCTTAGGAATATTCGGCGAGCTTCACCCGAAGACTGCGGAGAACTATGGCATAAGTGCGAAGGTATACGCTGCGAAGCTGAACGTTCCCGAGATGATGTCCGAGTCGATAAGCTTCAAGACCTACAAGCCGCTGCCGAAATTCCCCGCAGCAACGAGAGACCTTGCTGTAGTAGTAGACGAGGCAGTTCCTGCGGCGCACATTGAGAAGGCTATCAAGGCTGCGGTTGGAAGCATTTTGGAATCGGTGAAGTTATTTGACGTATACAAGGGCAAGCAGATAGCCCAGGGTAAGAAATCGGTAGCATATTCGATAGTAATGAGAAGTCATGACGGAACGCTGACCGACGAGCAAGCAGACAATGCAATGAAGAAGGTTTTGAAGAAGCTGTCGGAGTTAGGAGCAGAGATACGTAGTTAGTCGGGTCTGCCCCGGCGGGATAACCCACAGCTGTTGCCACGGCGGGATGACCCGCAGCTGTTGCCGCGGCGGGATGACCCGCAGCTGTTGCCGCGTTGCGAGTTTTTCAGCTTAGGTGACATTAAGCCGCGGAAGTGCGCAAAAAGCGAACGTTCGAGGCAGAAAGTAACCGCAAATCGCATGTCCCCCAGCAACAAAAAGTTCGCCAGCCTTTCAAGGCTGCAGGTTTCCAAAGGGCGGCGCCCTTTGGTCGCTGTCCGCAGACAGCGAAATCCCCGTCAGGTCCGCCCGACAGCGATTGCCGCGTTTTGAGTATTTCAGCTTAGGATACTTCTG
>CAMEYZ010000248.1 GCA_945947715.1 uncultured Clostridia bacterium
TGTCAGCTTCGCCTTGTGCGGTTTGCTATATAAACGGCAGAAGACTTAAGATATATCACTCGGAGCTTCCCGATATCACATCGGACAAGCCCTGCGGAACGGTGGTCAGGGACAATGAGCTCACCATTGTCTGCGGCGACGGAAAATGCGTGACCTTCACCGAGGTCCAGACTGACGGTGGCAAGCGCATGAAAGCGGCGGACTTCCTCAGAGGAAATCCTGTTAAGGAAGGTACTGTTATGACATCGGAGGAAGCCCAGAATTGAAATCTGCAAGATATGTTATCTATGAGCTGCTGATGAAAATGGAAAAGGGCGCCTACTCCAACATTGCTCTGGACAGTGCACTTTCCTCGGAGAAGCTCTCTCCTGAAGACAGGCGCTTCGTTTCGAGGATTTTCTACGGCGTTACCGAGCGCAGGATCACCCTTGACTATATTATCTCAAAGTACAGCAAAACACCTCCCGAAAAGCTTGACAGAGAGGTACTGACCGTACTGCGCATGGGGCTTTACCAGCTGCTGTTCTGTGACAGTGTTCCTGACAGCGCGGCTGTGAACGAGTCAGTGAAGCTTATCAAGGAGGTTGGCAGACCTAAGGCTTCGGGCTTTGTCAATGGACTGCTTCGCAATTTTATCCGCAGTGGCTGCAAATACGACCTTCCCGAGGATATAATATCCAAGCTTTCGGTAAAGTATTCCTGCCGGGAGGATATCGTAAGGCTTCTTCTGGAGGGCTGCGGCGAGGAAAATGCTGTCTCGTTGCTGGAAAGCTCCTTCCTTGCCGGGGATATGACTGCAAGGGTGAACACGCTGAAAATATCCGCGGAGGAGCTTAAAGAAAGGCTATCCGAAAGCGGCGGAGAGGCTGTTTTCTGCGGGTTTGAGCCCCTCAGGGACTGTGCTCTGGAGATAAGCTCCGTCAGAGGCGGAGAGCTTAGCAGCTCGGAAGCATATAAAAACGGACTGTTTCACATTCAGGACATTTCCTCACAGATATGCTGTCTGGCGGTGGCTCCCGATGAAAATGATACGGTCATTGACGTCTGCGCTGCTCCCGGAGGAAAATCCTTTACGCTGTCCGAAATGATGAAGGGAAAGGGACATATCATCTCCTGCGAGCTCCACAAAAACAGGGCGGCTCTTATCGAAAAGGGCGCTAAACGGCTGGGGCTTGACAATATCACCGCTGTTGTCAGCGACGGAAGAAAATTTAATGATCGTCTTCCGCAGGCTGATAAGGTGCTCTGCGACGTTCCCTGTTCGGGACTTGGTGTCATGCGCGGAAAGCCGGAGATCAAGTATAAAAACCCCGACGATTTCAAGGGGCTGCCGCAGATACAGTACGATATCCTGCAGAACTCGTCAAGGTACGTCAAAAGCGGTGGTGTTCTAGTGTACTCCACCTGCACGGTGAATCCTGCGGAAAACGACGGAGTGACAAGGAAATTCCTCGAGAACAATCCCGATTTTTACGGGGTGCCCTTTCTTGAAGAGTGCGGAGAGCCCTTCGGAAATTATTCCGTCACCGTCTTTCCGAAGCATTTTGGCAGCGACGGCTTTTATATATGCAGAATGATGAAAAAATAAACGGAGACCTTTATGGAAAAGCTTGATATTTTGTCTCTTTATCCCGAAGAGCTTGCGGCTGAAATTGAAGCCCTCGGCGAAAAAAAATTCAGAGCAGCTCAGATATTTGACTGGCTCCATGTAAAACGAGCTGTCAGCTTTGATGAAATGACTAATATTTCATTGTCACTTCGTACAAAACTTGACGAAAAATTTTATATAAATCGCCTAAATGTCGCAAAAACGCTTGAATCTTCTATAGATAATACTGTAAAATATTTGTATGAGCTTTCAGACGGTAATCATGTGGAGTGCGTGCTTATGGATTATAAACACGGAAACAGCCTCTGCATATCCACTCAGGTGGGCTGCAAAATGGGCTGCAAGTTCTGCGCTTCCACCATTGCGGGCTTTAAGAGAAATCTTGAACCGTCGGAGATGCTGTCGGAGATTTACGAGGCGGAGCGCAGCTCGGGAAGAAAGGTGGAAAGCCTTGTTCTTATGGGCATTGGTGAGCCGCTGGACAACTTCGATAACGTGGTCCGTTTTTTAAAGCTCCTGTCCTGTCCCGAGGGCAAGAATCTCAGTTTGCGGCATGTTTCGCTGTCCACCTGCGGTCTTGTGGACAGGATTTATCAGCTGGCAGAGCTTAAGCTGGGACTTACTCTGTCAGTGTCGCTCCATGCTGCCGATGATAAGCATCGCAGTGAAATAATGCCGGTAAATAACTCATATAATATAGAAAAGCTCCTTGACGCCTGCCGCGACTACATAGCCTCGACGGGCAGAAGGATATCCTTTGAGTACGCCGTTATCCGTGGAGTTAACGATTCAAAAGCTGATTCGGACAAGCTTATCGGACTGCTTAAAGGTATGAACTGTCACGTCAATCTCATACCCGTTAATGAGATAAAGGAACGTGATTTTAAGTCTGACAGGAGGTCTGTCATGAATTTTCAGCATATGCTGGAGGTCGGTGGCCTCAATGTTACAGTCAGACGGACTCTGGGCAGTGATATCAACGCAGCCTGCGGTCAGCTGAGACGGGAATACGAGATATAAACGCGCATATTTCTCAGAATAAATCGGAGGTGACGGTGGATTGGAAATAATCGCAGAGTCGTCCATAGGAAGTGTACGAAGTGAAAATCAGGACAGGTTCAGCAGTTTACAGCTGGGACCTGATGCTGCTTTTGCTGTGGTGTGCGATGGAATGGGCGGCGAAAATGCAGGCAGCTTCGCAAGTGAAACGGCTATTTCCGTCATTTCCAAGCGTATAGAATCGGCATATCGTCCGGACAGCAGCGAAAATGCTGTGAAATCTCTGTTGATGAGTGCCGTAAGAACGGCAAATGCAGTGGTTTACGATCTTTCCGAGACCGACCCGCTGAAACAGGGCATGGGGACCACGGCTGTGGCGGTCCTCAGACGCGGCAATATGATTCATTGTGTGAACGTCGGCGATTCAAGAGCTTATCTGATAGACGACGATATCAGACAGATAACAAAGGATCACAGCGCTGTTATTCAGC
>CAMEYZ010000249.1 GCA_945947715.1 uncultured Clostridia bacterium
ATTGCCGCCGCTGTTGCTGTGCAGATGAAAAATTTCTTGACGCTTTTCATGGTTTGTCCTCCGATCTTATAGATCATGTAGATATTATAACATTTTTTAATAATTTGTCAAGGAATGCGGGAAAACTGAACAGTGTCTTACTTATCGCTGTATATCCACAGAACAACATCTTCCGGAACAGTCAGCAGGTCGATAAGCTCAGCTTGGCTGTACGGTTTTTTCTCAAAGACAACGCCCGAAAAATCGCAAACGTCCCAATGGGGCAGAAAGCCTATGCCATTTAAGACATCAATATTTTCACGGATAAATACGGACCAGTCTGCTATATCTTCAAGAATAGTGTCGCGATATACGTGTGCCATTTCGGCTGCTTCTTCATTGTCTGTTCTGCTTATCAATTTGTGTTTGTGCAGCCGCGGGATAAAGTTCTTCTGCTCAGCAGCTATAATACATTCATATTCACCGATACCATGTGTAAAGCCCGACTCGCCGTAATATGCGCAGACGCAGTGCTCCTGCAGATGCTCCTCGGTGTCAATTATCTCATATTCATCTTCCGTCCATTGATACTTTTCGGCGATGTATCTGCATTTCTCATTTGAGTCGAAAACCAAGTACAGCTGCATGCTCATAATATCATCTCCGGATCGATTTTTTGTGAATTTACCCAGTCAGCAGATATTCAGACTGATCGTTCATGATAAAATTATACCATTAACCGGATATAATGTCAATATTTATATTATTTGTAGTATGAAATGTAATAATGAACATCTGACCGATGAAAAAAACGAAGCCTTTGTATGCGAAACACAGCGGGTCTGAATCTATTTGCAGTCTGATTTTTGGTGATCTGTATTAAATGCATAAAATCACATATACTATATTATCTTTAAAAGAAAGGATAATATAAAATGAAAAAGAAAATCACACTTTTATGTATGCTCCCCGTGATAATGGCGGGCTTTACCGCATGCGGCAGCACTTCGAACAAAGCGGCTGCGGATAATGCGCCCGCTTCCGAGAGCTCTTCCATGACCACAGCTGCTTCATCAGTAAGTGAAACATCGTCAGAAACCTCAGCGGCAGCTAATGAGACAGTTACCATAGGCGGCAGACAGTATTCTTTAGAGTTGACCACTCTTGATCTGGACGAATCCGGTTTGACCGACGACGATATCAAGGAAATTGGCAAGCTGAAAAATCTTTCGGTATTGAAGCTGGACTCCAATTCCATTACCGATATCTCTCCGTTGGCGGAGCTGAAAATGCTGAAAAAGCTTGATCTTGACAATAACCGCATTTCCGATATCACGCCGCTTTCAGGACTTACAGAACTGACTGAGCTTGATCTTGCGGAAAATGATATCGCCGATATCAATCCTATTGCAGGACTGGCAAATCTTACTGAGCTTGATCTGTCCGAGAATAATATCAGCGATATTACCGTTCTCATGGGACTTGTAAACCTCAGAGAGCTTGATCTGTCGGAAAATCAGGTATCCGATGTGACGCCGCTCTACGGACTTACAAAGCTTCGCAGTCTGGATATCGAGAAAAATCAGCTGGGAAGCGAGGAAATAAACGAGCTGAAAAACATTCTGCCCGATACTCATATCGATACCGAATAATTGGCATGACAAAAGCTGCGGAAGCTTTTCGTTCCCGCAGCTTTTTTGTTTGTATTTATCTGAGGTGTATTTCCTCGGCGCCCACAGCTTCGCGGAAGGCTCTGTCATGCTCTGCGAATATCATCGTGGGACGGTACTGCTTTATCAGCTCTTCTATCTGCAGCCGCGAGATGACGTCGATGAAATTCAGCGGCTCGTCCCATACGTACAGATGAGCCTGAGATGCAAGGCTCCCCGCAAGAAGGACCTTTTTCCGCTGACCTGCGCTTAGGTCCTCCAGATGCTTTTCGAATTGCTCCCGGCCCAGGTCAAGCTTTCGGAGTATGGTCAGAAACAGTGTCAGATCAATGCCCAGCTTATCTGCGTGGTCTGCGAAGCTGCCTCTGAGATGCTCAGCACTCTGTGGTGCATAGGATATTATCAGCCCGGACCCTACGATGAGCTGTCCTGTCAGCTCTGCGCCATCGTCGATGCCGCATATCATTCGTAACAGCGTTGATTTTCCACAGCCGTTCTCGCCGCAGAGAGCGGTCTGCTTTCCCTCGGTTACCTGAAAGCTGACATTATTAAAAAGCTCATTTCCGCTGCGGGATATCCCAATGCTTTCCGCCTTTACAATGATATTTCCGCGATATTTCAGCTGAGAAAGCTTAAGGCTGTCGCTTTTTTCGATATTTTTCAGCAGCTTTGATTTATCCTCTGCCGCTTTAAGGCTACGTTCCTCGAAGGCCTTTGCTCGGGCCATTGCCTTTTTTGCCTTGGCGCCCTCGTATGCCCGTCTTGTCAGGCTTTTTTCCGTTTTAGTGGGGTCGAAGCCTATCTTTTTCCGCTCGGAAATCTCCGCCCATTCAGAAGCTCGCTTTGCTGATTCGTTCAGTCGCCTTATCTCCTTTTTCAGCCGGATATTTTCCTCCATTTCCGCTCTGTCGGTGTTCTCCTTTTCCCGCTGCCAGTCGCTGTAGTTTCCCTTCATCAGCACGATATCCCTTCGGTTGATGCTCAGCACATGGTCGATACAACCGTCAAGGAGCGCTCTGTCATGTGAGATAAGGATAAATCCGCTTTTTCGGCGCAGATATTCACCCACAGTCTGCCTCGAAGCCTCGTCCAGGTTATTGGTAGGCTCGTCAATGAGCGGAAAGCGGTCCTCTCCCGCGAACATCACCGCCAGCAGCGCCTTCGTGCGCTCTCCGCCGGAAAGGGTGCGGAATGGACGATACAGCACCTCCGCCGATACGTTCATCAGGGAAAGCTCCTTTATGATCTCCCATTCCTCGCAGCTGTTTATCTGTTCAAGTATCTCAACAGTCAGCATGCTTTCGTCCTTTACCTCATAGGGAAAGTACCCGAATTCCACCTCGGAGCTAATGCTGCCGCTGTACTCGTAGCACCCGCAGAGCAGCTTCAGAAGAGTTGTTTTTCCCTTTCCGTTTCTT
>CAMEYZ010000250.1 GCA_945947715.1 uncultured Clostridia bacterium
TAAGGGTGACGCAAACACTGCGCCTTCCGTAAACAGCGTTGACGAGCTGGACGTGTCCTCGGTGGACTTTTCCGTTCTGGACCCCGAAAGAGACGATGTTCCCGACCCCTACGGAAATGGTGCTCCCTATGTGGGCAACAGATTTGAACGTGCTGCCGAGCAGCCCGCTCCCGAAAAGCCCAGCTATGCTATGCCCGCAGGCGGTATAAACGTTGAAAAGATCACTCCCCCCACAGGCGGGATAAATGTGGAAAAATTCACCCCTCCCACAGGCGGTATCACTGTTGAAAAGATCACCCCCGCTACAGGTGGAATCAATGTTGAAAAAACTGCTGCTCCTTCGGGCGGAATAGATGTCGATAATATATCTGCTGATATTCCGGGCCTTGATTTTGAGCTTCCCAAGCTGAAAAAGGTCTCTGCTGATATTGACACAGAGCTTCCCCCGTTAAAATCCATATCCGTGCCTAAAACTGAGGATACTGAGCTTCCTCCTATGAAGCCCGTGTCTGTACCTCAGGCTGAGAATGCCGACCTTCCTCCCTTAAAGCCTGTATCAGTGCCTAAGGCTGATGATGCTGACCTTCCTCCCTTAAAGCCTGTATCAGTGCCCAAGGCTGAGGATGCTGACCTTCCTCCCTTAAAGCCTGTATCAGTGCCTAAGGCTGAGGATTCAGGACTTCCACCCTTAAAGCCTGTGTCCACACCCAAGGCTGATGATTCAGGACTTCCTCCCTTAAAGCCTGTGTCCACACCTAAGGCTGATGATTCAGGACTTCCTCCCTTAAAGCCGGTTTCCGTGGGCAAAAAATCTGAACAGCCTGCGAATGAGGAACCTATCTCTGTTTCAAAGCCCGATCCCGAATTTGACCGTCCTCAGAGAGCCCGTGGTGAAGAGCCTCTTCCTGCGGATATGAGCGACGTTGTAGCTCCTAAGCTGGACGATATGATGGAGTTCAAAACCGAAAAGGCAGCCTTCGAGCAGCCCGAAAACAGCATACAGGGCATGGCAAATCCCTTTGAAAATACCAACATGTCCGCAGCAAGGCGTAAAAAGCTGGAACAGGGCTTCGATGAGCCTATCGTTATGAAGAGAATGGACCCCACCACCTACATGGAGATCGAACAGAACGAGCGCATAGAGCGTATCAACAAGGGAAAATCAAATGTTATGGTCATCGCCATTATATACTGCATCTTCTCGGTCTGCGGATTCTTAGGCGATATTTCCGTAAACGGTGCTATCGCTCTTGCAATTGATATCATATTCTGTGTTTACCTCTTCAAGGGTTCAAGAAAGGTCCGTATGTGGTATATCATCTGGGGATTTATTGACGGCATTTTAGGAGTTATCGGAGTTGCAATGCTCATTACCGCCGCAAAGGCGCTGGGAATAGCTCTGGAAATAATGGACTGGGTAAATATCATTTCCTCAGCCGTTCAGTTGCTGTTCTTCTTGGTTTCCGCTATCCTGCTTCTTGCCAACAAGAATATCCGCGAATACTTTGAGTCACTTTAATTCTCTGATATAATTACAAAAATCCGCCGAAGCGCACTGTTTTCGGCGGATTTTTTTACAAGACAAAATCCGCCCGCCATGCAAGCCAATGCACAGCGGGTGGATAATTTTCATATAAACCTGATTGTAATCTGCTCAACTGTTCATCTTTCTCTTGTAATCTTCCTTAAGCTGCTGGAGACGTTCGCTGTCCTGCTTTCTTCTTGCCTTTGCGTCCTCCTGTATCTGCTTGGTCTCCTCGATACCGTTGACAATGGTCTGCCATGTCTTTTCGAGGGTGTCCACAGAAATGGAATTGCTGTTTGCCATCTGTGCGATAGCCTTTGACTGATTTACAGTATTTTCCGCATTCTTTATCATCAGCTTATTGGTGGTATCGTCGAGAGCCTTCATTCCATCAGCGATAACTCTCTGTCTTTTCAGCATAACAGCCTGTGCAAGGCTCTGCTTGAATATGGGCAGAGTAATGATGAACGCAGAATCTATCTTTCTGACCAGGTTTACGTTGGAATACTCCATGGTCTTAAGCATAGGAACGGTCTGCATCGCAACGTTCTCTGCTATCTTAAGGTCCATTACGCGCTGTTCAAGGATAGCACGGGTATTCTCCAGAGTCTGGAGGTCCATTGCAGCTGTGCCCGAATCAGGGTTAGCAGCCACCTTCTGGCGATATTCCTCGATATAGCCATCCAGCTCCTGGCATGCCTGCTCACCTGCCATGATGTACTTAAGGAGCTTCTTATAATACTCGATATTTGCGTTGTACATGGATTCCAGCTTAACGTTGGACTGCTGTATCTCCGACTCGTACTGCTTGAGCTGAACATAGATCTTATCCACATCATTACCCATAGTGGTGTACTTATCAAGTATCTTATCTATCTGCTTTTTCAGGTTGGTGAAAAAGCCCTTCTTCTCTTCCTTTTCGAGCTCGGTGGCGTCGAACTTCTCCATAATATTTGCAAGGGCAGTAAGGAGCACGCCTGTGTCGTTGATTTGTTCCATATTCATGGAGTTAAGGACCTGGTCAGAGGCCTTGGAAATATCGTCCGCAGCTTCGCTTCCGAACTTTACGATAGAATTTGTATCGTTTATATTGATAGTAGCAACGAGCTTGTTGATCTCGTCGTTCTTTACAAGCTCATTTTTCAGATTATTGGAGGTCTCCACCATGGAAAAATTCTGGGGCTCAGCGACCTTGATGTTTCTCTGAGCAGTTTCCGGCTCAGCCATTTTTGTCTCCACGATATTCGCAGAGGTATCTGCCTGAAGCTGATCTGAAGGTGTGAAATTAAGTGCCATAGTTATTTACGCCCTTTCTTAAATAGATTTGAAAATAATCCGCCTTTTGATTTTGGCTGCGGCATTTTGTCCGGTATCTTGAACTGGGGTACGCGCACATTATATTTGAAGTCGTTCATCTGGTGTATCTCGAATGCGTCAGAGCTGATATAGGTCTCAATATTCCTGTAGCCTGTGGGAGTATACACCACCACATCAAAGCCCAGCATACTGA
>CAMEYZ010000251.1 GCA_945947715.1 uncultured Clostridia bacterium
AAAGGATTCATATAATCTTATGATGTTCGTGGATTTCTACCGTTCCAAGGGATTTCTTATCGCCCTTGACAACGTAAGCGCAGGCTTTGACACCATAAACCGCATAATGCTTATCAATCCCGATATAATCAAGATAGACAGGGCGATAGTGTCCCAGATAGAAAACAATACCTACAATCAGGAGGTATTCCGCTCCATAATCAACACGGCAAAGCAGATAGGCGCTATGACCGTTGCTGAGGGAGTTGAGACCGTTGATGAGGTGCTGACCTGCATGCTTATGGGCGTGGACTATTTTCAGGGCTTTTATTTCCAGAAGCCCGAGCAGTTCAACTATCTCTTCACCAACGAGGCGCGGCTCCGTCTGGAGGAATCTGCACGGCGGCTCAATATTTCCATAAAGAAAAATCCCACGGTGGAAAATGTCCAGATAGAAAGCTATAAGAGGATAATCTACGATCTTGTGGGAAGGCTGGGCTGCTGCGAGGGCAGTGACTACAACTCGGAGCTGAGAAGCTACATAAACGAGCATCACGAGATAGAGTGTGCCTTCCTGATAGACAGCAAGGGCTTCCAGATAACCGACACGGTAATGTCCCCCGATACAGAAGTGCTGGAGGGCTATCACCCTGCGCTTATGGGAGTGAATCACGATATCAAGAACTATTTCTATGCCGTCAAGGAGCAGTTAGAGGACCCATTTATTTCGGGCTGGTATATCTCCAATGCTACGGGCAGGAGCTGTAAGACCATATCCTCAAAGTTTTACGACAAAAAGGGCAGCATGATAGTTGCCTGCGTGGACTTGAAGAAACAGTAAGCTGCGGGGCGGGGAAAGGCGGGGTCAGCCCCGCGGCTGTTACGCGTTGTGAGTATTTAGGAATAGTATCTGTTGTCCCGCGGAGTGGGGCTATTAACAAATGTTGATAAAAAATCTGCGCATTTTTCGGTGCGCAGATTTTCTTATATATTCAATATTAATTAGTTGTTCAGGCTTGCAATGAACTTCTTCTTTGCGTCAATGCTTGTGCACTGCTTGTTGATGCGGTAGCTGATGTACTCGTCAAAGAGAGGCCCGGAGAATATCTCCTTGTCGATGATAGCAGTGTACTTCTCGATAGAGCAGCTGCCCGAAATCAGGTACAGCACCTGCTCCAGCATGAGCATCTTCTTTTCCTCTTCGGAGTAGGAGCGGCTTACATGAATGTCGATGAGCTTGTTGAGGACGTTCTTCTTGTCTGCGCGGATAGTGTAGCTTTCCGACTGAACACCGTTGAGCTCCTTAAGTACGTTGGTCTTGAGTGCGGTATCTGCAAAGGGGAAATCCTCCAGAGGAAGGCTGTCTGCGCTTACCTGTGCATAGACGTTCTCCTGGAGCAGGTCGTCCACGATGTACTGATAAATGGGTGAGTACCAGAAATCGGAAGCATCCTTGAATACCAGAGGATACTTGTATCCGTCAACGCCGGAAGAAAGTGCAACGTCCAGATTAGGCTCTCTTTCGGTGGTGAAGTAGTCGAGATGATCCTCGGCGCATCTGTTGGTGATGATAGAATGAATCTTTTCCGCAGAAAACTCTCCGGTATCGTCAGCATTGGCATCAAGGAAGGTACGCACGCCGCTGAAGGACTTCTGATAGGTATCCTCGGAATACTTGCCGGATTCTATGTAAGCGCTGTTAAGTTCGGTCATAACGTTTGTGGTTACCGATGCGGAGACAAGCTTTTCGCCCTCGTCGGTCTCCATGTCATAGTGAGAGGTGATGTAGTCGGAGATAACAGTCTTGACTCTTGTCATTCTGTCCTCGGCAAGCTTGGGGAATGCAAAGCGGTTGTAGACGATATCCAGCATAACATCGAGGGGAATAAAGCCGTTGATGTACTTAAGTCTGTCGTCGCAGAGCAGGGAAGCCATTTTGGGCATTATCTTCTGCTGAGAGCTTATAGAAGCGGTGATCTTGCCGGTCATAATGCCGAGGCAAACCAGGAACTCAGCATACTTTGACATAACGGTCTGTTCCTCCAGATAGTTGAAGAAATAGCCATAGATATATCCGCCGAAGAAGTCCTTAAGGCTTGCATAGAGAGCAGCATCGCTCTTTACCTCTGCGAGGAACTTATCCTTTAAAGCAGCGACCTCGGTGGCGTCAACTGTGGTGGAGCCTCCGTTGAGAGCTGCGATCTTGTCGCAGTTGGACTTGAAGAACAGCTTTAAGTAGGTAGCATATTTCTTTTCAGAGCCTGCGGGGAGAGTTTTTTCCTCGTTGTAGGTCCAGAGAAGGAACGCCTGCTGCATGTTCAGCATTGTGTCGGTCATATTGTCAGTGAGAGCTGTCTCATCAATAGTAAAGGAAGAGCCAAAATGGGAATTTTTGCTGAAATCCGCAAGGATAGCCTTGATTTCGTCCTTGAAGGCTTCAAATGCGGGGGAGTTGTCCATGCAGATAACTGCGTCGAGCAGCTCGGGGGCAATAACGGTGAGGTCAAATTTTACGCTCATTTTAAATTACTCCTTTAAAATAAAATCTAAATAAGGAACGATCTCCTTAATATTCAACGCCGTAAGCTTTTCTGTATTCCTTCATCTTGTCGAGATATTCTGCTCCGCCGATAACGCCGTCCTCAATTGCCTTGATGATGTCGTTTATCGTCACAATGGAGTACACCTTCACGCCGAACTCCTTGTATGCGGACTGCACGGCGGACATATCGCTGTCGAGAGCCTTTTCCATTCTGTCTACGGTGATGACCATACCTGTGATATCCACATCTGCTGCGCCCTTAAGCTTGGGATATACTTCTCTTAAAGCCTTTCCGGAGGTCATAACGTCCTCGATGATAACGACCTTTTCGCCATCAGCAGGCTTTTTGCCCACGAAAACTCCGCCCTCGCCGTGGTCCTTTTCCTCCTTGCGGTCGAAGAAGTAGCTCACGTCAACGCCGTACTTGCTGTAGAGAGCAGCTGCAGCACAGGTTGCAAGAGGGATACCCTTGTAAGCGGGTCCGAAGAGAGTCTCCACGGGGAT
>CAMEYZ010000252.1 GCA_945947715.1 uncultured Clostridia bacterium
TGGCTATATATTCCGAGCTGGAAGAGGCCACGTTTTTTAAGAATGTCGACAAATGGCACACCGAAGCGGTTTGGAGAAGATTTGACCCAAAAAGAAAGGAGTCGTACTTCAGAAGCTTTAGCCCCTATGATATCGCAAAATGTGCCTTCGGAACGGAGCAGGGAGACAGGCTCGAATGCAAGACGGAGCTTATGAATGAAACTGTGCTTCGGCTTATTCCCTGCGTGACCGAGGACAGACCTGTCCCGCGGGATATAGCTTCGGCGCTTTTTCATAAGGCGTCAAATCCGCTTGCTTACGATAAATCGTACAACCACCGCACAGTCCTTGAAGCTGCCTGCGGTATGATAAGAAAATATAATTTAAAAAACGGAGGAATTACTGCTATGGGATACGATCCTAATGAAACGGACAGAAGCTATCTTTTCGGCTGTTTACTGGCAATTGCCGACGCGGCGGAAAGCTCCGCTTACGATGCGGAGGACAGAGGAACTCGAGTTACTAATGCAAGGCGTTATTGGAGCTCATTTTCGGCTCACCCCTGCAGGACCTGGAAGGTCATCGAGGAACGCCTGCTGCCCTACATAAATAAGCTGGGTACCAAAAGCATACGCTATGAAAAATTCCTGCAGGAGATAAAGGGTAAAATGTCCCTTAAGACATATAATGACGATTCGCCCCTTGAATCTGCTTATCTGCTGGGGTATTCCCACTTTATGTCAAAGATTTACACTTCTGAAAAAAACGATACAGCCAATAATGAGGAGGAATAAACAATGAGCACATTACAGAATAAGATAGATTTTTCACTGATTATTACAGCAAACGCTGCTAACCCAAACGGAGACCCTCTTGACGGAAATCGTCCGAGAATTAGCTTTGACGGATACGGCGAGATATCCGACGTCTGCATTAAGCGGAAGATAAGAAACCGTCTGCAGGATATGGGCGAGAAGATATTTGTTCAGTCTGACGACAGATGCGACGACGGCTGCGACAGCCTCAGAAGTCGCGCCGAAAAAAGTGAGGCACTTAAGGCCGTGACTAACGGCAAGAACACAGACCGTGAAAAGTATGCTAAGACTGCATGCGAGGAATGGATAGACGTGAGAAGCTTCGGTCAGGTATTCGCATTCAAAAACGACCCTGTTTCCGTGGGAGTAAGAGGTCCCGTTTCCATATGTCAGGCAGTGAGCGCTTCTCCAGTTGACATTGTGAGCATGCAGATCACCAAGAGCGTAAATAGCGAGGGCGGCAAGGAAGGCAAGGCTTCTGATACTATGGGAATGAAGCACAGAGTGGAGTTCGGTCTGTACGTTATTCACGGAAGCATCAACTGTCAGCTTGCGGAAAAGACAGGCTTCTCCGATGAGGACGCCGAAAAGATAAAGCAGGCGCTTATGACACTCTTTGAGAATGATTCTTCCTCCGCACGCCCTGAGGGCAGCATGGAGGTATGCCGCCTTTACTGGTGGAAGCATGACTGCAAGACTCCTAAAAATTCATCGGCAAAGGTCCGCCGTTCTCTTCATATCAACCTTAAGGACGGAGTGAAAAAGCCGACGTCCTTCTATGACTACGATATTACGCTTGACGAGCTTGAGGGAGTTACACCCGAGATCATCGACCTGATGTAATTATGTATAACGAGGACGAGTATCTGCTGCTTTCGGGGATTCAGCACTTTATCTTCTGCCGGAGGCAGTGGGCGCTTATACATATCGAACAGCAGTGGAGCGAGAATTATCGGACTGCTGACGGAAGGATAATGCACAGAAACGTTCATGACAGCGATTTTAACGAAAAAAGAGGTGACCTTATCACCGCAAGAGGAATGGCAGTCTCTTCACCGAGGCTGGGCATAAGCGGAGAATGCGATGTTGTGGAATTTAGACGGTCATCAGAGGGTACGGAAATATTCGGGAGAGACGGAAAATATGCTGTCACTCCCGTTGAGTACAAAAGGGGAGAGCCTAAAGTGGACGACTGCGACATAATGCAGCTTACCGCACAGGCACTCTGTCTGGAGGATATGCTTTGCTGTGAGATACCCTTCGGCTATCTGTTTTACGGCGAGACTCGCAGACGTCTTAAGGTCGATTTTGATGACGAGCTAAGGCGCAGAACCGAAAAAATCATAGAGGAAATGCATAAGCTGTACCGCTCTCATAGTACGCCTAAGGTGAAGCGTACAAGGTCCTGCAATGCCTGCTCATTAAAGGATATCTGTCTGCCGGTTCTCTGCGGCAGCTTATCTGCTTCGGAATATATCCGTAATATGCTGGATACGGAGGAAATAAAATGAAAAAACTGCTGAATACTCTGTATGTTACAGTCCCTGACAGATATCTGTCTCTTGACGGTGAGAATGTGGTCATCAATGAAGAACACAAGGAGATAGGAAGAGTTCCTCTCCATAATCTTGACGGGATAGTGGTATTCGGTGCGTCGGGCGCAAGTCCTGCTCTTATGGGAAAGTGTGTTGAGGATGGCATATCATTCACATTTATGAGCAGAACGGGACGGTTTCTCTGTCGGGCGGAGGGCAGCGTTAGCGGGAATGTGCTGCTGCGCCGCCGACAGTTCAGACTTGCGGACAGCTCGTCTGAAAGTCTGAAGATCGCCTCAAATATGATAGCGGGGAAAATATTTAATAGCCGTTATTCTATCGACCGCACTGTTAGAGATCATGGAATGAAAATTGATACCGTGAAATTCAGGCAGAGATCAGATATCCTCCGTGAAGCGGCGAAAAATGCTTTATCCGCAGGAAGCTCTGACGAGCTGCGTGGCATAGAGGGAGAGGCTGCTTCGGTATACTTTTCTCTTTTTGACGATATGATATTACAGCAAAAGGAGGATTTCTATTTTCACGGAAGAAGTAAGCGTCCTCCGCTTGATAATGTAAATGCGCTGCTATCCTTTGCTTATTCCCTGATGACGGGTATGTGTTCGGATGCTCTTGAGGCTGTGGGGCTTGACCCATATGTGGGATTCATGCATACT
>CAMEYZ010000253.1 GCA_945947715.1 uncultured Clostridia bacterium
GAGGCTCAGGAGGTCCGTCCACGCTGGGAGGACGGCACCCCCGCTCACACTATCAAAAAATTCGGACTTGTCAACCGATACGATCTGTCAAAGGAATTTCCCATTATGACCCTTCGGAGGATATTCGTCAAGACCGCCGTTAAGGAGATACTCTGGATATGGCAGAAAAAATCCAACAATATCCATGACCTGGACGCTCACATCTGGGACAGCTGGGCTGACGAGAACGGCTCTATCGGCAAGGCTTACGGCTATCAGCTGGGAGTAAAGCATCAGTATCCCGAGGGAGAATTTGACCAGGTGGACCGTGTGCTGTACGACCTCAAACACAACCCCGCCAGCCGCAGGATAATCACCAACATCTACAACCACGAGGACCTTCACGAGATGAATCTCTATCCCTGCGCCTACAGCATGACCTTCAACGTCACCGGAGACAGGCTCAATGCCATTCTCAATCAGCGCTCACAGGATATGCTTGCTGCCAATAACTGGAACGTGTGTCAGTATGCGGTGCTGCTCTGCATGATAGCGCAGGTAAGCGGTCTAAAGCCCGGCGAGCTTGTGCATGTCATCGCAGATGCTCACATCTACGACCGCCATATCCCGATAATCAAGGAGCTTATCTCGAGGCAGTCCTACGATGCACCCCAATTTGTCCTTGACAATAAGATAACCGACTTTTACAGCTTCACCGCCGACAGCTTCAAGCTTGTGGATTACAAATATAACGCGGAAGAGGTAAAATTCCCCGTTGCTATATAAAGGAGAAGATCAATGAATATTATAGTCGCAGTCGGAAGAAATTACGGGATAGGTCTTAACAATGACCTTATCTACAATATCCCCGAGGACAAAAAATATTTCCGCTCCATGACCCTGGGAAAGACTATCGTCATGGGCAGAAAGACCCTTGAATCCATGCCAAACGGAAAGCCGCTCCCTAAGCGCCGCAATGTGGTGCTGTCGAGAAATCCCGAATACTATGCAGAGGGTGTCGATATCTGCCACAGCTTTGAGGAGCTGTCCGAATTATTAAAGGACGTCCCCGATGAGGATATCTTCATAATCGGCGGAGCGGAAATATACAATGAATTTCTTCCCCGCTGCAACATCGCTTATATCACATGGGTGGAGGGCGAAAAGCAGGCGGACAAGTTCTTCCCCAAGATAGATAAGCTCCCCGAATGGAAGCTTGTTTCCGAGTCCGAGGAGAAGGAATTTGATGGCGTGAAATTCAGCTTCTGCAAGTATATCAAGGAATAAATTAGAAAATATTATACCAATAAGGCAGCTCTGACTGCCTTATTCTTTCAAGCTGATGATATATGCTCTGTATCTCGGCGATAAGCTCGTCGTTTTCATTGGAAATAAGCGGAGTTATCCTCGCTATCGAAAAATTCAAACTGCTTATCTTGTCATCATGGACCATAAGTGACAGTATCAGCTCGTAACCCTTCCACTTTTTGTTGAGCTCATTGGACAGCAGCAGCGCACGCTCTGTATTTCCGCTTTCGTATATGTTCTGGATATATCTTATATCGTCCCTCAGGCTTTGAGTTACTCTGTTTACCGTAAAGCTGCCTGCCGCCGACCATATCAGTATGACCAAAAGCAGCAGGGCAGATATTATCACACGTTTCATATTATTTTCGTTCCTTTTCCACTATGGTACTGACACGGCATGGTCCGCCATTATCGTCCGACGGAAATACGGTCGCCATGTAGATATCCTTTATGGACAGACCCTTCCCGGAAAGCTCCTTTTCAAGCCATTGCCTATCCCCTCCCGCAAAGGACAGGTTTTCCTCCAGAAGGATACCATCCTCAATGACAAGCACAGGCGGGTCGGCGGATTCTCCCATTAGCTGCAGATCGCTGTTGGTGACGTTTCTGCTGCCGTATTTCGGATAGACCGACACCTTGCCAGTAGTCTCCACAATGGCAAACTGTACCTCGCTTATATCGAAGATATTTTCGCTGCGCACTGCCTGCAGGAGGTCGTCCACTGTAAAGCGCAGCTCGTGCATTTTCTGCTGGTCGATAACTCCCCCGCTGACAATCACAACCGGTCTGCCCGACATAAAGGTCCTTATTCGTCCGTGGCGCATGCCCATGTAGGACATCAGCACGTCCAGACAGCCCAGCGTCAGTATGGGGATAAGTCCCGTGATAAGCGGCAGCGACGGGTCCTCTACAGGAAGGGTGGCAATATTTGATATCAGTATAGTTACTGCCAGCTCCGAGGGCTGCAGCTCCCCTATCTGTCTTTTTCCCATGAGCCTTACCGTAAGTATGAGCACGCAGTACAGGATAATTGCGCGGATAAAAATGATAAGCATATCAACACCTCATTTTTAGCATATCCGAAATATGCAGAAATATCCCAACGAAAGGATTTTCTATGGATAAATTGAGATTTTACGACGCCTGCGAGGCTGTCCGCACTGAGCATATCCGCAGCGGGATAGGTACTCTCAGCGAAAAGACCACTCACGCTATGCTGAAAAAATATTTTGAGCCCGACGAAAGCGGTCATGAGCTGAAAATAGGCTCCTTTGTGGCGGATATCATCGGCGAGGAAGGCATCATCGAAATACAGACGAGAAGCTTTTCAAAGCTTCGCCCGAAGCTTGAAGAATTTCTGAAATACTGCCGCGTGACTGTAGTATACCCCTGCAGCGCAGTTACGAATATCATCTGCTTTGACCCTGATACGGGCGAGGTATTCTCCAAAAGGAAATCCCCTGTCAAGGGAAACAGATACACCGTTTTCAGAGAGCTGGAGGGCATCACAGAGTATCTCACTCACCCGAATTTCCGCCTGTGTATTATGCTTATGGAAACCGACGAGTACCGCGTCCCACAGGACAAGGCCCCCAAGCATCAGAAGAAAAAACGCCGCAAACATGCCTATGCTGCATACGACAAGATACCCCGTGAGCTTATCGACGAAATATATATT
>CAMEYZ010000254.1 GCA_945947715.1 uncultured Clostridia bacterium
AATGGAGTACGTCAAGGAGGAAAATGGCGACAGCCGCTTTGAGGGTAAGACCTTCGTCCTCACGGGAACTCTTCCGAATATGAAGCGCAGCGAAGCTAAGGAGCTTATCGAAAAATTCGGCGGAAAGGTGAGCGGTTCGGTATCGAAGCGGACCGATTACGTAGTTGCAGGCGATGACGCAGGAAGCAAGCTCACCAAGGCGGAGGAGCTGGGCGTGAATATCATCTCCGAAGCAGAGCTTATTCAGATGACTGGATGAATGTGAATAAATTGTAAAAAAACATTTTTTAGTGAATAACTCTTGACAAATCAGGAATAAAGGTGTATAATAATACATGTTGAATTTATTAACACCTTTGCGGATGTGGCGGAATCGGCAGACGCGCTAGATTCAGGTTCTAGTGGTAGCAATACCGTGTGGGTTCAAGTCCCTTCATCCGCACCATAAAAACAGTTATATCCCTGCATTTTGCGGGGATATAAGTTTATATGGGCTTGTAGCTCAGTTGGGAGAGCGCTGCGTTCGCAACGCAGAGGTCGAGGGTTCGATCCCCTTCAGGTCCACTTGATGATTGTCCCCGTAAGCTGCGTAATTATGCGGTTTGCGGGGATTGCTTATTATTGGCGGTAATCTTGATTTTTGCACTGGAAACAAAAAATGGGTGTCAGTATGGGTGTCAGATCGTTCAGTAAGGCTGGTCCGGTATATAAAACAGCGTTCCACTCTATGTGAAACGCTGTTTTTTTACTGATTCAATCTGAAATGCACAGGGATACCGTTTCGATAGGTTATCTTAGGCTCACCTTGAATAAGTGGCAGGAAATAGTTCAGCGCGTCGGTGGTGACGTTGTTGCTGTCGCTGTTTATCCATTCGGTGGGGAACAGCTTTTCCTTGTTGGCGCAATTTTCCACCGGCTCGGGACGTATCGCCACACGATAGGGCTCATTACTTATCCGGCTGAACACCATCATTTTTCCGCTTTCGCCACGCATTGCTGCAGCCACCGCTTCTCCGCCTATTTCAAAGGCTTCGTTAATATCGGTCAGCGACGCGATATGTGACGAACAACGCTGCATTACGTTCAGCTCAATGGAGCGGACCTTACAGCCGAAATGGTCTGCGGTGATCTTTTCAAGATATTTTCCGATGCCCGAAAGATATTTATGACCGAACGCGTCGGTAAGCTCTGAGCCGAAGCTGCTGGGGAGCTTATCGGGGCTGATGCCTTCGGATACCGCGATTATTACTGCACGGTAGCGCTTCATGGCTTCTGCCACGTCCTCTAAATATTTATCAATGGTAAAATCCGACTCGGGAAGGTATATCAGGTGTGGCGCAGGCTCTCCATTGGCACGGAGAACGCATGTGGAAGCAGCCAGCCAGCCAGCTTCTCTGCCCATTATCTCGACGATAGTAATGGACTGAACGCTGTACACTCTGCTGTCGCGGATAATTTCCTGAAGAGTGGTCGCCACATACTTAACTGCGGAGCCAAAGCCCGGAGTATGGTCTGTAACGGGCAGATCGTTGTCAATGGTCTTGGGTATTCCGACGATTTTGATATCCTTGCCCACAGCCTTGCAGTAATCGTCCAGCTTCATTACGGTATCCATTGAGTCGTTGCCGCCAATGTAGAAAAATGCGCCGATATTATGCTTTTCAAAGGTATTGATAATCTTGATATAGACATTTTCCTCGCGATTTTTCGGGGGAAGCTTATATCTGCACGACCCGAGAACAGTGGACGGTGTTACCTTAAGAAGCTCAATATTTTCATCGTCGGTAAGAATTTTTCTCAGATCAACAAGCTCGTCGTTGATAATGCCCTCGATACCGTTTATTGCTCCGTAGATATCTCCTACGTTCTCATTCTCCGAGGCTGCTTTGAAAGCCCCCGCAAGAGATGAATTGATTGCGGCTGTAGGACCTCCCGATTGTGCTATTGCGATATTTATTTTCCCGCCTGCCATAAAATTATGCGACCTTTCCTCGGTTTCCCGAAAATTTTTCATATTATAATTATAACACATTTTTATTATTTCCGCTATATGCAGTTTTAACGATATTATCGTGAAAAACCACAAAAATACAGCATTTTTCACGGCAAAATATATAGAAAACGTTTACCAAATCAAAAGAAGCACACCGAACCTCATAATGAAGTGCGGTGTGGATAGCAGTGCATATCAAAGCTCATCGCTTATCGCCTGAAAGGCCTCATTTACGGTGTCATAATCCTCAGCGTCCATTTCCATGATAAGATTTTTTCCGTCTGCATTGTAAAGAAAGACGATCTTGTTTGTTTTCTCGTCTCCATAGAGAGCAGAGTCCTCTTCTTCGGCAACAGGGCTGCCGAATTTGCTATGGGCATATTTTTCCCATGGGTCAGCTGATTTATTGTCGGGGTCTATTGCTACTACGGCAATAAGCTTATCGGACCTGTCGAAGAAGAACATTACCGTTGTATTTTCGGACTTTGAGCCTAAATAGGGCGCTGCCTTTGCGATGACAGCACGGAAATCGTCTGATTCTCCGAGAGTTGTATA
Source organism: uncultured Clostridia bacterium (assembly GCA_945947715.1). Classification (GTDB taxonomy): domain Bacteria; phylum Bacillota; class Clostridia; order Oscillospirales; family Ruminococcaceae; genus RGIG4694. The sequence goes on from CAMEYZ010000254.1 coordinate 2,549, forward strand.
GTTTTTGAGTTTATTTGCCTTGATGACTTCTGCGGAGGTCATACCGTAGGAAGCCTTGCCGAAAGCATTAGCTGCATAAAATGAAGAGCTTTCCGTATCTGATGAGGAGTCTTCGGAGGTTTTCTGCAGAACCCCTTTGCTGCTGAAGGTATAGGATATTCCATTGATTCTGACCATTCCCGTCGCAGCCTTTCCTGACGATGAGAAATAGTAGGTGTTTCCGTTTATGGTTTTCCAGCCTGTGCGCATAACTCCGTCTTTGTCGAAATAGTATCTGTTGTCGTCGATAGTTTTCCAGCCTATGGTCATTTTTCCGTGCTTTTCGGGGTCGAAGTAGTAAGTGTTTCCCTTTATCTTTTTAAAGCCGGTTACGGCG
>CAMEYZ010000255.1 GCA_945947715.1 uncultured Clostridia bacterium
TTTTTGCCAGGACCGCATTGTTATCCTGGACAGAGCTGTCATCAAAACAAACGCAGGTGAAAAATAACAGATATAATGTGAATAATCCTATATGATGAGCATAGAAAAATACAAGGGCGAACACAATCGGCATAAATATCATTGGTATCAGAAGCTGTACCTTTTTATGCTTGACTGCCATATAACCAATAACTGCATATATACCTACTGATATGATACAGAAAGGTATATTTTCAGGCGTCAGCAGCTCTGCCATGAATACGTTGGAGTCACTTGTGATAACACTTCCGATGGTCGCGTCATAGGGCAGGAGAAGAAATGTATACAGGAATGCACCCAGATAATATTTTGCTCCATAGGTTTTTGATGCAACTCCCACTAAGGATTCATCTGAGGGTATCATAAGCAGAAGCAGGCATACGGCAAAAATGAGCAGCATGAACATGCATCTGAATGTGGAGGATGCTATAAATTCCTTGATGAATGAAAATGCATTTTTCCTGTTCCACAGTTCAAGAAGCCATGCAATACAGATGAAAAATGCGTATGCAAGCCCATATGCAGATGAAGCGCAGAGTATCATCAGACTGAGCACCATTTTCATAGGGTGTTCATTTTTCCTGTTGTAATTCAGCGCACATAGGATAAATCCCAGTGCTGTCAGCGAATAAGGTCTGGAGATAACTGCATATTGATAGCATAGAAAGTATGTAAACGGAAGAGTGACCTTCATAACAGAGGGCAGCGATGTTCTGAACATCATCAGCCAGACAGTTATGCCAATAAAGACGATATTTATAAATGAAAGTGAAAACTCATAGGGCATTCCGCCTTTGGCAAAGGGCACAAGAAGCAGATGCCAGAAGGGTGGATGTCCTTCAAAATGAGGTATTGTAAAAATAATATCATAAACAGAAGCACATCGTGCGATCTGCCATGCCTGAGCTTCATCATACCAGGGCTCATGATAATATGAAATTACCGACACCAGTATCAGATACAGAAGGAAAACCACATACATTGGCTTCTTTCCGATTTTGACGTCTGATATCCTTTGTATCGTTCCAGATAATTTTTTAAGCATATTTTCCTCTTGCTTATCCTTTTATACTCCCGATACACGATTTCTTTGCCGGACCGGAGTAATAACGTTTTGTATATATTTTCTTAATAATACCATTAATTAGATTATTTGTCAAGCTTTTTTAAGGCTGTAAGCAATTACGCTTCCACTCATGCGGGTGGTATGCTTTTCACTAGTCAAAAAAGGAACAAAGCGCGGCAGAAAACCGCTCCTTGTTCCTTATATTATCTTTATAATGATGTCAGATAGCCTGTTTTCTGCTGAAGTCCCTGCATGCTGCCGCCGAGAACACCGTAGCTGTGATGACCGCAAACACCGGCATGAATATATATGGCGGGATACTCTGCCCGAACAGCTCGAACTGTATGAAGTCCAGAACATAGCTTATCATCGTCATATTCGAGGGCAGCAGACAAAACAGCTTATATACCCACCATATCCTTTCGGAAACGTTTATCATCATGGGCGCGATTATTATTACCCACATGATGATTATGGTGCCAAAGGGAGTTTTTATCCTCGACGATAAAAATGCGGTGATTGCTCCCGTCATCAGACAGGCTCCGAAAATGCTTACAGAGTGGGCTGCAGCCGCCTGGGCCATTGTCATGGGATAAAAGGAGTTGGGGTCTGTAAGCTGTATCGGAGCCTGCGCACCGTCTGCTCCCCACATAAGCATACATTCTGCATAGCTTATCAGTGTGACAAGTATGGCATAGCCTGCGGAAAAGGTGAGCATCACAAAAAGCTTTGCTCCTGCAAGCAGCCCTCTTCCATGCCTCGAGGACAATATCAGACTGTCTGCGCCGCTTGTATATTCTCCCGAAAACAGCGGCGCGAATACCACCGCAATGACCAGAAGCGCAACTATCCCCGTGGTGTACATTATGGTGAGGAAGCGGGCGTAGCCCTCTGTATATTGATATTCAAAGGGTATGGTTACTCTGGCGTTCATTTCAAGCACCGCCTGCTTCGAGGCATCGTTCATTGAGGAGCTTTTCACATATGCTTCTATATTCTGCTGTCGCACCTCGTAAAGCTGCGCAGCCTGTTCCTCCGTCAGGCTGCGGAAGGACTTAAAGTCGCAGCTGTACACCGAATGGGCAATATAATATACAGCGCTGTATTTCTGAAATTCCTCCGACAGAATATATCGTCTGTCGGACATATCGACCTTTGCACATTCGCGGGCTGCCTCGGAGATAAGCTCTCCGTCAATAGTTCTACCCGACAGCCTTCGTGCATATTCACGTTCAGTTTTCATATCCTCGTACTTGGACATGACAGGCTCGCCGTCCACATAAACAGAGCCTATTATAGTGCCAAACACACTAAAGGCTGAAAGCAGCACCGATATTATCACCGCTATTACTGTGCCCCTTCTTTTCAGTATTTTTTTGTATTCAAATCCTGCAATATCACGAAAAACGCTCATTTTTCTTCTGTCCTTTCCTCTTGGCTGAAATAGTACAGATACAGGTCCTCCAAATCAGCCGCTGCATTTACTGCATTCTCACAGGGCTTTTCATCGCACACCAGCCGCAGGAAAATCCCCTCCGCACTGCTTCTTGTGTTGATAATTGGATATTTCTCCGTCAGGCTGTCTGCGATATCACCGGGTACGGTACATTCCCAGACCTTGCCCCTTATCACGGAGATTATCTCATCAAGCGAGCCGCTGTGGATAAGCTGTCCGCTCTTCATCACAAGGATAGTATCGGCGATATGCTCGATATCCGAAACGATGTGAGTGGAAAGCAGCACTATCCTGTCTGCGCCCATACGTGAGATGAGATTGCGAAAACGCACTCTTTCCTTAGGGTCAAGACCTGCGGTG
>CAMEYZ010000256.1 GCA_945947715.1 uncultured Clostridia bacterium
TAGCAGAAGGATATCCACACCTGCAATTATCCAGACAGCCGAAGTATTAAGATGCTTTCCGCTGTTAAATTCATATAGGTCCGCTATACCAATCACATAATAGCCGCTGCTTTTAACACAGCTTACGCTCATAGACCTGTCCTTTTTATTGAAAACATAGTCAAAGGGCTCGCTGGAAGAATCATATTTTTCCGAACGCACATACTCCTCCACCTGTTCTGAGAACAGGGAATATTCATCGCTCCAATCCAAGGTACGGAGAGCCTTATAGGGAGATTCCACCAGCTGCATGCTGCTGTCCATGATAATTATCTTTGTACAGCTGCCCATGCTCATGGAATCCACCATTTCAGCGAGCACATCAGTTTCGTAGTAGCAGCGCACAGTGCCCACAGCCCTGCTCTTTGCAGAAAAAACCGTCTTTTCCGCAAAAAAGGCAGGAGTCGATTCCTTGTACATCATCAGCGAAGAAATCCCGTTATTCACAACAGCATATTCATCGCAGATAATTTTACTGTTTCCCATGTCGTCAATTGCTGTAGAGTATATAACATCGCCTTTGAGGTTCAATATCTCAATTTCCGAAGCCTTTCCAAAGCCGGAATATTCTGAAATCACACGGTCAACCTTCCTGTATTCGTCAGTTCCCGACAAATTTGCGCAAACTCCGCGGGCATTTTCAGCATATTCAGCTATAACATCATTTTCGGCATATTGGTTGACGTCTGTGATTATCTCCCCGAACATCTTATCCAGATATTTTGCCTCAGATTCAATAATATTAACGTTTTGCTTCTTTGCAGTGTTGTAATTTATATCGCGAAGCTTGTCCGAGCTGTAGCTCAAAAAAACGATCAGCGGAATCAGCATAAGAACAACTGCCGTTAACACTATCTTAATACACAGCTTCAATAAATCACCCACCTTCAGCCAACGGAAAAACTAACGTCAATATTATTATTTTACCACTTTTTCGGATAAAGTAAACCGATTTTCTCAAATTTATATCACAAGAGAACAAATTTTTACGTTTTAGTTAAATTGTTCGAAAATTTTTGTGTAAAATAACCATGCTTTTTAAGCTGAAAGTAAATATCCGTTATCAATTTCGAGTCAGACCATATTACCTGTCAATTAGCAGCACATACACGATAGCTCCCGCACAGCCCACAGCAAGAACAACTGCTGCCGCCTTCAGACCAAGGGGAAAACTCATTTCATCCGCAGCTTCTTCCGGGATGACCTCCGTTTCAGAGGCTGCTGTTTCCTCAGAGGCGGTATCTGTACTTCCACCGTCAGGAGGTGTTGTCACAGAGATCTCATCATGAGGCGGTTCGATCTGTTCAGTCTGACTTTCCAGCTCCGTGGTCGTCACTGTGTTCTCGGTGATTATTTCAATAGTATGCTCGGCAGGGTCCTCTTCGGAGGTCTTGGCAGCTTCATCTCCGTCCGTGGGAGCAGCTGTTTCCTCGGTCAGCTCTGCCGATTCCTCAGGAAGCTCGTCCTGTGTATCAAATACAAGAAGGCACACCGATTCAGCAGGGATTGTGAGCTGTCCATCCGAAAGCTCAGGAAGCTCATCCTCCTTGTTTATATGTGAGGAATTTCCGCCAATTGAATACATTTCCGTCAGAGAAAAACTCCTGCCGGACCTGATGCTGATATCAAAGGTCTTATCCTCGGACAGGTTCTTATTTGTGAGAATCAGCCATAATCTGTCACTTTCGATCTCGTCGGATATCGCATAGCAGGAAGCTGTGTTGTCCTTCATATCGGAGCGCACTGAGATATTTCCCACACGGCTCCCCTTATAATCATAGTCGGTAAACAGATTAACTGCTGCCTTTTGATAGCTGCTCACCTCATCCGGAACAAGGCACGCAAGATAAACATTATTTTCGGCAAAGGTCCCCAGCGCATCTATCTGTGCGATACAGCCACTCATGTCGCTGCCTCCGCCGAAGCTGTACTCGGATATCGAAAGCTTTGTATTCGGATAGCTGCTGTCTATGACGCTGCTAAGCCAGGGAAGCACAGGAATATTTTCTTCATATGAGGAATACAGGCGAGTATCGTCAGAATAATCAGCGTCCCAAAGCGCACGGACAGACTGCATTCTGAAGGCCTTTTCAGAAAGGCTGCTGCCATTTACAGAGCTGCCCATCTCGGCGTAATAATGAAAATCAAACACATCGAGAAGACGATTGCCTTCCTTTTCTCCTGCCTTTCTCATTTCGGAAAGGTAATACTCGGCAAAGCTCTGTTCGCCGATAAAGCTTCCCGAAAGGTCTGCGCAGGCGCCTACTCCGCTAACCGAAGGCGCAAAAACAAGGGCATTTTCGTCGATTATCTTCACAGAAGCAGAAAGATCCGCAGAATCATCTACCAGCTTTTTCGCATCAAGCTCCCCCAGTTCGAGAACCGGATATTTTTCGTTCCACCTATCAGGCTCGGAGTCGAGGAAAAAGCCGTTGATGCCGCCCTCCTCAACAGTACCGTACTTGTTCACAAGATATGCGGCATATTCGTCGATGTAGACAACTCCGTCCCCCTTATTGGGAACGTTCAGATAGGAATCGTTCTTTCTAAAGCTCGTCCTTGCCCAGCGCAGAGAATTGGCTCCCTCCGAAACAGCACCCATGGCGTCATTGGCAACGTATCCCATGAGCTGCAGGGTAACAAGTCTTACAGGTATCCCGTTAACAAAGGCATGTGTAACAAGATTATCAGTGTAAAGACCGGGAACGTCCCACTGAGAATCGTTGAAATTTTCTATAAGCGATATACCGTTGGAGCTGACCCCGTCCTCAGAGCTGTTGGAGTAGTTGGTCTCCCAGTTGTAGGAGGAAAGCTCGTCCCCCGTCTGCTTGAGAACTG
>CAMEYZ010000257.1 GCA_945947715.1 uncultured Clostridia bacterium
TTTCCACGGAGACTGCTGACAGATGCAATGTAAAAATGACTATCCCCATGAAGGGAAGAGCAAACTCTCTAAATGCTGCTATGGCAGCAGGCATCATTCTTTGGGAACTATCAAAGTAACGGAGGGGTATTTTTGGAACGCGAGGTCACAAACGAACTTATATGGAGCATCTGGCTGACTCAGGTGTTCGGTTATGCAAGCCCTGTCATTAATTTTCTTCTTGACAGGTTCAAGTCCGCAGAGGCTGCTCACGATGCCCTTCTCGAACAGCCTGATATAAGTCTTGGCGCCGATTTTCGCAGACATTATGATAATATCTTCAAATTCAATTCCGAATCCGCAGAAAAAATAATAGACGAATGCATAAAAAGCGATATCGGCATCGTTCTGAAAAGCGACAGCAATTATCCACAGTCGCTGTTAAATATTGATAATCCCCCTTCCGTTCTGTACTATAAGGGCGATATCTCGGATATAAATGACAGTCTCCTTATTGCAATGGTCGGGACCCGCGAACCGTCAAGCTACAGCATACATACCGCAAAGGCTATCTCCCGCGGGCTCTGCCGCTGCGGATTTGGCATTGTCAGCGGCTTTGCTGTGGGTATCGACATCATATCCCAGCTTTCCGCTGTTGCTGCTGGTGGAAGGACATATGCTGTCCTGGGCTGCGGCCTTAACTACAACTACCCCAAGGAGAATTTTCAGTACAGAAATAGGATAATCGAACATGGCGCATTTCTCAGCGAATATCCGCCCTCATTTACTCCCTCAAGGATAACCTTCCCGCCCAGAAACCGCATAATATCAGGCCTTTCCGCTGCGACTGCGGTCATCGAGGCTGGTCAGAAAAGCGGCTCTCTTATCACTGCAAATCACTGCAACAACCAGAACAAGCCGCTGTTTGTCGTTCCGCCGGGAGATATCTTCGACCTGAGATACGGCGGCAACGTCACTCTTATCCGCGACGGCGCGATACCTCTGATGAGCCCCCGTGACGTCGTATATGAATTCTATCCCGAATATGAGGACATGCTCTCTAAGGAGGCACGGGAGCTACTGATATCCGGGGATTTTATCAACACGGAGGTCTATAAAAGAACCGGCATGGGACCCGGTCGGCGCAGACTTTCGGAGGATATTTACGCGCCGATACCCCCACTTCCCGAAACTGTACATAAAAAGCCCCGCAAAAAGCCCTCGGATAAGCCTCAGCCCGAAAAAACTGCGGCTGATGAAAATATTCTCCCCGCTGTTTCGGACAAGCCCGCTTCAAAAGAAGAAAACGCCGCCTACACAGATAAGGAGTTTGTGGGACATACCTATGATCTGTCAGTGCTTCCCGAAAATCAGCGCATTGCTGCGGAGATAATCCTTAACATGGGAAGGCCTGTTATCGCCGATGAAATAGCCGCCGAATCGGGAATGACTATCACTGATACCCTCTCCCTGCTGACGGATATGGAGCTCGACGGAATTATATCCTGCACCGCAGGCGGAGCGTATATTGTCAACTAATTCTTTCCCCACTGAGAATACGGTCGGAATTTATCCCTTTTTTTATATTGACATTTCTGTCCGTTTATGCTAAAATGCAAAATATATGAATATGTGAATTATTCTATACTATATTAATATTATATATGATCACAATGACAAGGAGTAATGTTAATGTCAAAGCTTGTTATATTAGAGTCACCAGGAAAGGTAAAAACTGTTCAGAAATATCTGGGCAGCGATTATAAGGTCGTGGCGTCCATGGGACATATCAGAGATCTGCCCAAATCAAAGATGAGCATTGATTTTGAACACGATTTCCGCCCTGAATACGTTGAAATGAAGGATAAGGCGGATATTATAAAGAATCTTAAGGAGGAAGCTTCAAAGGCAGATGAGGTTTTCCTCGCAACGGACCCTGACCGCGAGGGCGAGGCTATCTCATGGCACTTAGCTTACATTCTTGACCTTCCTCTGGACGCTAAGGACAGAGTTACCTTTAATGAGATCACCAAAACAGGCGTCGAGGCTGGTATGCAGTCTCCCCGCAGCATAGACCTGAATCTGGTCAATGCTCAGCAGGCAAGACGTCTGCTGGACCGTATCGTGGGCTATAAGCTATCCCCCTTCCTCTGGAAAAAGGTCCGCAGAGGCCTATCCGCAGGACGCGTTCAGTCGGTGGCTGTCAGAATGATCGTGGACCGTGAACGTCAGATACAGAATTTCAAACCCGAGGAATACTGGTCTATTGAAGCAAAAATGACCGCTCCGTCCTCAAAGAAGCAGTTTGAGGCTGTGTTTACCGGAATGGACGGTGAAAAGACTGTACTTCACTCCGAAGAGGAAACAAACGCTGTGCTTAAACGCCTTGAAGGCGCAGAGTATACCGTTTCTGATATAAAGAAATCCGTCAGGAGAAAATCTCCTGCGCCGCCCTTTACCACGTCCACCTTGCAGCAGGAGGCCTCCAAAAAGCTGGGCTTCCAAACTGCAAAGACTATGAAGACTGCACAGTCCTTATACGAGGGCGTCGATATCGAGGGAATGGGCGCTGTGGGTCTTATCACCTACATGAGAACAGACAGCCTGCGTATCTCCGACGAGGCGAGAAACGCAGCCTACAAGTACATCGGCGATGTTTACGGAAAGAGCTATATCCCCACTTCTCCCAAGATATACAAGTCAAAGGCAAACGCTCAGGACGCTCACGAGGCAATCCGTCCGTCTACTCCGTCCATAACTCCCGACAGCATCAAGGGAAGCCTTACTACCGAACAGTATAAGCTCTACAAGCTTATCTGGGAAAGATTTATCGCAAGCCAGATGTCA
>CAMEYZ010000258.1 GCA_945947715.1 uncultured Clostridia bacterium
GGTCGATGAGGAAATACGCGCCGCTGACGATCCCCTTGACAGCATCACCGGCAACTCCGTGGACAAGATACTCAACGAGTACGAAAAAAGTAAGACCTTTACCGCCGCTACCCTTAAGGTCGGCGATAAGACCAATACTATATCCGATATCTTCGACAAGCTTTTAAAGCCCGATGAGCCCGAGGAAAACCAAGACGGCAAAAAAGCCTCTACCAATACCACCGAGCTTATGGAAAGCATGAAAAAGGCCAAAAAGGAGCGCCTGAGCAAGACCTCCCATGTTCCGCCCATTGAACGGACCATGATATCCGATCTGGACCTTAAAAAGCTCGATGATAAGATAATCCGAGACGATACTTCGCCGATAGCTCCCCATGACGAGAATGAGGAGGCTGAGCTGCTAAGCGACCTGCAGGAGCGCCGCAGCAAACGGATAAAGGATTTCGTTTTCCTCGGCGACGAGGAGGAATCCGACGAGAACGACGAGAACGAGGACCCCTCTATCGACGATTTTGAAAACATGGACGACGCCCTCTCCATTGCTGAGGATATCGCTCAGTCAAAGGGCTCCATGATAGTCCGGCTGCTCATACTTATCGCATGCTTTGTCATCTCGCTGTACATAACCGTGTCAAATGAGCTCAGTGCTCCCGTTTTTGAATTTGTCAGCATGGTGGACGAGCCGGGGACCTATCTTTTCGTAAACACCATTATCGGAATGATTGCCGCATTTGCTTCATATAACGCTATCACAGTGGGACTTGCCAGGCTTTTCACCCTCCGCGCCAATTGCGACAGCTTAGCGGCTCTGACGTCGATAATTACAATCGCACTTTCAATGGCAGGACTTCTCGACACCAATCTGGTCCGTGATGGTATCCTTCATGAGTACGTTCCTCTCGGAATAGCTGCTCTGATATTCAACACACTGGGCAAGCTGCTGCTTTTAAGCCGCACCCAGCGCAACTTCAAATATATCTCAGGGGATTACGACCACTGCGCAATGTTCACCGTCAAGGATGAGGAACAGGCAGAGGCCTTCACAAGAGGCGCTCTTACCGACTTCCCCACTCTGGCTTCCATGCGCAGAACGGAAATGGTCTCCGACTTTATGAAAAATTCCTACTCACCGGATATGTCCGACCGCTTCTGCAAGATGTTCGCTCCAATTATCATCATTGCTTCGCTGGTCATCGGCGTGATAGGTGCAGCGGCTGGCTGGTCTGATTATGCCAACCGTTCCATTTACATCGGATTATCCGCATTTGTGGGCTGTCTGTGCTTATGCTCCTGCTATTCGTCCATGCTGATAGTAAATCTGCCCATGCAAAAGGCTTCAAAGAAATATAGTCAGATGCAGGGCGCAGTCATCGGCTTTGACGCCATTGACGAATTTTCCGACACAAACAGCATCATGGCAGACGCTTTGCAGCTTTTCCCTCAGGGAAGCGTATATCTCTCGAATATCAAGATATTCTCCGATACGAGGATAGACGAGGCTATCGTCGAAGCAGCAAGCCTTGCATGCCGTTCGGACAGCATAATGAAAAACATGTTCTTCGATATAATCGGAGGAAAAATGGAGCTTTTAAACCCCGTGGAAAGCTATATCTACGAGGATTCAATGGGTCTGTGCGGCTGGATAAACAACAAGCGTGTGCTTCTCGGAAACCGTAAGCTCATGGAAAATCACAGCATCGACGGTATGCCCTCTCCACAGAAGGAGAAGCAGTATACAAACGGCGGCGCAAGTATTCCCGTATATCTTTCGATATCGGGCGAGCTTTCCGCGATGTTCATAATCAATCTGACGCCCGTTCCCGAGGTGGCGCAGACATTACGCGAACTTGACAGAAAGCACATCAAGGTCATACTCCGCTCGGTGGATTCCGCCGTATCGGTGGAGCGCATGGCGCAGATGTTCGACATCTCCCCTGACACCCTGAAGATACTCCCCTTCAGAGAACATTCCAACTATGAGCAGGTAACCTCCTACACGCCCAAGCAGAGCGCAACTCTCGCCTGCTCGGGAAGATTCGCCTCCTTTGCATCGCTTATCTTAAGCACCAAGAGGATACGCTCCACCGTGTCCATAGGCATTGCGATACAGGCGATATCCATTCTGCTGGGAATACTTTTATCGGCTCTGCTGGTGATATTCAAGGCATACTCCGACCTTTCCACGCTTATGATACTGGTTTATGAGCTGGTGTTTACGGCTATTTATATGCTGGTGAATCTGTTTAAGAAGGTTTAAAAATATCCCGTCGGTTTCGGCGGGATTTTCTTGATTATTATAATTATTATTGACGAAAATCAAAGCCCGAGAACCAAAAACTCTCGGGCCTTACTATTTTATTCATCAGCGAAAAATATCAGTCAAGAACTCCCGAATGCTTCAGATAATCCTTGATAAGCGCGGTGGTCTGGTCGATGCCTATGGAGCTGTCAACCGTCAGATTGTAATTCTGCGCTCTGCCCCACTGGGACTGGGTCACAAAATTATAATAGCTGGAACGCTTTTTATCCCATTTCTTTACAGCCGCCACAGGGTCCTTAACCTGCTCGCCGTACTCCTCGGTGATGCGCTTTGCACGTGCTTCTATCGGCGCGTGGATAAAGAAATGGAAGCAGTTGTCATATTCGCGGAGAATATAATCCGCACATCTTCCGACGATAACGCAGGACTCCTTATCCGCAAGACTGCGTATCAGATTTGCCTGCGCCACATATGCCTCATCATATACATTTGGGATATAGGTGCCCATGTACAGACTGTAGAGCAGACTGGAAGGCTTCTGAGCCTCGACTTCAT
>CAMEYZ010000259.1 GCA_945947715.1 uncultured Clostridia bacterium
TCAGGAAGATTATACTCGGTACGGTTATACTTATTTGTCAGCATATCAAGCTCATGGATTATCTGCTTGGTTTTTTTCTGCTCAGCGTAGGGGTAAACAGAAACTGCATCCCGCAGAATATTCACTGTACTTTCCGAAAGTGGTCCGTCCATATAGTATTTCTTCGCAGTATTTGCAGGACCGTCAAACTGCTCATCAGACTCACATAATTCAAGAAAGCCCAAAAGTCTTTCACCAGTAAAGCCGTCCAAAAAACGCTTTACTCTCTCCGGAATACCATCAGCTGCATAATTCGGAGCATACACCTTCGAGGATTTATAATCGTCAGGATATTTGTATCTGAGAAGGGCCATGACCAGCTCTGCCTGAGATATCTTATGCTGTTCACTTGTATTATCCACCAGATAATCCATTAAAAATAGTATATCCTTAAAGCCATCATACTGACTTTTTTTTGATCCGTTAGCCATTACATATCCAACCTCATATGTTTTCATGCAGTTTTGCAGAAAAAATTTATATAACAGGTGATATACTAATATCACAGTCAAGTAACACCATAAAAAATATATCACATTTTTTTATAAATGTCAACAGAAAAAGGAGTGATAAGAATGGTTCAGTTCATGAATCAGTATTACAGTTATCGCGGCTTGGATATCTATTCAAGCTCATATCATATCGACAAGCTTCTAAGGACAGCGCTTTGCGGTTCAGCCTCTGCTTTTTCAGCGGAGATACAGGCTGTCGAAAAAAGCTTTCAGTCCATGTATGTGAGCGATCTCTCAAATACGCTTTCACAGCTTGCGATCTATTCCAATGACCCCCAAAAGCTGAAAGCTATAAACCGCTCAAAGCTGTTCAGTACAAATCATAAATGGATAGGCTGCTCATCATTTATCCAGACCTGTCTGTTCGGCTGTGACGAGCTTATCAGTGAGCTCACAGAGGAATACCTTGCTGAGAAAACAACTATATTTCAGCCATCCTTCACTGAAGTGGAATATCCTATCATCTATAACCCAAGCTACTGGCTTCTTATTACAGGTGCATATAAAAGATCACCGGACAGCATACGAAAATTTGCGAAAAATGAATTTGAACTCACAAACGTCACATGGGCAGCTGTATCGGCTGCAGTTTTTGAAGATGATGATTTTTTAGAGCTGCTTTTTTCCAGCGGATATATTCCAAATGCCGAGCTGTTTGCTCAGCTGATATATTTTCCTGAAAAACTCATGGGCATGGCAAATCGTCTTGGAAAATACTTTCTCTCCGATGAATGTAGCTGTACAAGCATTCCGGAGATAATAGAAGCTGCTCTTGACGATAACGAAATAGTACAGCTGATAAACCTTCTGTATGCCTGCGACCACACCATGCAGGTCCCTCCGCCGGACACAAAGCTCGTTCCAAAAATTAAGACCGTGCTTTCATCGGATATCTGCTTTGTTGTTGATAAGAACATCGCTCCCTATCTGGATAAAATATTTGCTTCAAAGGTCAAAATAATTGTAAATGTAGATACTCCCGTCTCTGAATATGAAAAATATATCAACGCTGAGCTTGAATATGAGGTTAGCAGTGATGTGTCATTTTTTTCTATCAGCTCATTGATGAGCCTGTTCAAAAAAAATGCTGTATTTAATATCCGAAATGACGGAGAAGCATTGTCCTCAACGCTCTTATGCATGCTCGACAAGAACAATACAACTATCTACAATCACATGATAAAAAAAGGTATCATCAACAGTGAAAACCTTGATAAGGTGTTGGACCATCTTTCACAGAACAACCTCATCAAAGGTTTGCAGGCAATACAGAAAAATATAAAAATGATAAATGATTTTTCTGCAGTTTTGCCGAAATCCACTTCAGAAACGATGCTATAATATGAATGTAAACAAAAACGAAAGGAATGTGTGATATATGAATATCCCAATAATAAGTACACTTCAGCTCCTTGGAAGAACCTTTATTGACCCCACCTCTGAGGACCCGGATGATATCATCACCTGTGTCAATGAGAGGCCACGTTTTCTTCCGCTCACCGAGCTTCTTATGAAGCTTGAAAATATTGACGATGATGATTTTTCAGATATCTCAAATAACTATCTTATCTGTGCAAATCATGTGAACGATACATACATTGCAGCCCTTGCTATATATTACGCTCTTCAGGGAAGAGTCAAAAACATGGGCGCGCTTATCAGTGTAGACTGCTTTTCCCCTCTTATCAGCAGCTTTTCAGGCTTTGCGTATGCGCATCAGGATGACGGCCTGCCTTCACCGGCAGAAGACCCTTACAATCCTTCGATCATTTCAGTGCCCTCTTTTTCTCTTTTTTCGCCCGATATCAATGCTGCCTCCAGCAGTATCCCCAGCTTCTTCACAATCTGCAGCGAGGGCAGCTTTGATGATATTGAAATACCAGCAGGCATTACAAGCTGCATAGTTATCGACAGCAAAAAGGACAGCTCCGTTACCGATGTCCTTGAAAACTATTTTTTTAGCAAAAATTTCGACTGCAGCGATGTTGAAAAGGAAATGACAAAGCTTGCAGAAACACTTGAGTCCAAGGATGAATATAGCCTCATTGCTGCAGCAAAGCAGATAATAAGCAATCACCTTCTTTCCTCCTCCGATGACCGCATACTCACAAGCTCAGATTTTAAAGGGCTGCTTAGCACCAGAAAGGCTTCTAAGAAAAAAAAGAAGGAAAGCTCTATCATTGGCCTTGATTCCGAACGAAAAAAGCTCGATTCTATCATAAATGCCCTGTATTTCAATAAGCTGCGGAAGGA
>CAMEYZ010000260.1 GCA_945947715.1 uncultured Clostridia bacterium
CTATAAGGTAAGCGCATATAAGACGTTCATCTACGTGCTTTCAGCTGCTATCGCAGGTATCGCAGGAGCAGTGTTCGTAAACTTCAACGGAAGCATCACACCCTCACAGATGACTATCGCCTATTCGATAACCATGGTCATCTGGGTAGCTGTGGGCGGAAGAGGAACCATCATTGGCGCAGTTATCGGCGCATTCCTCATCAACCTCTGCGAGTACAATTTAAGCTCGGGCAGCATGGTAGAGATCTGGCAGTACATCATTGGCGCTGTATTCTGCGTTGTCATCATCTTTTTCAAGGGCGGCATCGTGGGCATCGCCACAGAACAGCTCCCCGCGCTTTTCCGCAAAATAAAGGGAAAAGGCAAGACCACTGACGCAGCCGTAAAGGAGGTATCGTAAATGAGCATGGAAAACAAACCTAACGACTATGTTCTCGAAATAAACAATATCTCCGTATCCTTTGACGGGTTTTATGCGCTGACCGACGTCAGGACGAAGGTCAGACGAAATACAGTGCACTTCTTCATAGGACCCAACGGCGCAGGCAAAACCACGCTGCTGGATATCATCTGCGCAAAGACAAAGCCCACCGCAGGCACAGTCATGTTCTATCCCAAGGACAAGGAGCCTGTCCGCCTTACCGGCATGAAGGAATACAAGATAGTACAGGCCGGCGTGGGACGGAAATTTCAGGTACCGTCGGTGTTCGTGAATCTGACTGTCACAGAAAATATGATACTCTCACTCAAAGGCCACAAGGGCATATTTGATTCCATATTTCACGCCCCCACCAAGGAGGAAATGGAAAGCATACACAGCACGTTAAAGCGGGTAGGTCTTGAAGACCGTGCAGATGTCCGTGCGGGCAGCCTTGCACATGGTCAGAAGCAGTGGCTGGAGATCGCCATGCAGCTGCTGCAGAAGCCGGAGATAATCATGCTGGACGAGCCCGCTGCAGGCATGGGCAAGCCCGAAACCTTCAAAACAGGCGAGATACTTAAGGAAATCAAAAAGGAATGTACCATTATCGTCATCGAGCATGACATGGATTTTGTCAAGCAGGCGGCGGATATAGTGACCGTTCTTCATGAAGGGAAAATGCTCATGGAGGGCAGCATAAACGATGTTCTGGCTGACAAAACGGTACAGGCGGTATATCTGGGAAGAGGAGGCGAATAAAATGCTCAGTCTGAAAAATGTGGATTCCTACTACGGCGAGAGCCGCGTCATTGAAGCTCTTTCCCTTGAGATACCAAAGGGCAAGATCGTGGGACTTATCGGCAGAAATGGTGTCGGAAAAAGTACCACGCTCAAAAGCATCATGGGCATCGTAAAAACTCCCAAGGGCGAGATAGTCTTTGACGGACAGAACATCATCGGAAAGCCTGTGTACGAGCGTGTAAAAATGGGCATCGGATATGTTCCCCAAGGACGTGATATCTTTCCCCAGATGACAGTGCAGGAAAATCTGGAGCTGGGACTGCAGCCTTTGGGTGGAAAGGGTAAAATACCCGATTATCTCTTCGACCTGTTCCCTATCCTGCCGAAGTTCGCAAAGCGCAGAGGCGGCGACCTTTCGGGTGGTCAGCAGCAGCAGCTCGCCATTGCGAGGGCCCTTGCCGCAGAGCCGAAAATACTTATCCTCGATGAGCCCACCGAGGGCATACAGCCCTCCATTATCCAGGACATCGGAGCGGCGATAAAGAAGATAAACGACTGGAAGGGCATAACCGTGCTGCTGGTGGAGCAGTACCTTGATTTTGTCATGGAGAATACCGATATCGTGAACGTAATGGAAAAGGGCAGCATCGTATTCAGCAGCCCCACCGCCGAAGCGGACGCCGCCGAGGTACAAAAGCTTATGACTGAATAAATACGGAAAGGAGGATCGCAATGAATCCGAAAGCAGATATCCTTATAGTTGACGACATTCCCGAGCACATCGCTTTTTCGGGCGCAATTCTGAAAAACGAGGGCTATAAGATACACGCTGTAACAAGCGGCGAAGCTGCTCTTGCTTTTCTGAAAAGCAGAAAGCCCGACCTTATCCTGCTGGATATAAAAATGGAGGGAATGGACGGACTGGAGCTGTGCCGCAGGATAAAGGCGGACAGCGGGCTTTGCGATATACCTGTGATCTTCCTGACCACCGAAACCAGCAGCGATATCATCAGGCAGGGCTTTGAATACGGCTGCTGCGACTATGTGGTGAAGCCCTTTATCCGCGAGGAATATCTGGCGAGAGTAAAGACTCACCTGGAGATATCACGGAAAACTCAGAGTCTGGAGGCTGCCAATAATGAGCTGAAGCTGTTCTGCTCTGCGGTGTCCCATGACCTGCGTTCTCCGCTGAATGTGATAAATATGCTCATCGACACGCTGAAAAACGAGCTGGGAGATTCCCCCGATGAAGAGGTTATACGGATAGCCGACATGATAAGCGACAAATCCACAAAGCTTACCGTAATGATAGAACGACTGCTGAATTTCTCAAAGATGTGCAACATAACTCCCGAATATGAAACGCTGGAGCTTGAAGGCATGATAAAAAGCATATTCGACGAGCAGCACTCCGCCGAACCCGACCGCAGCGTAAAGCTGATAATGGGATCTCTTCCGGAAATAACCGCCGATGGAGTGCTCATTGAGATGCTGTTTCAGAATCTCATATCAAACGCCTTTAAATTCACTCGCACCCGCAAAAATGCGGTGATCACTGTCACCCATATCCCCAACGAGGAGTACAATATCATTTCCGTCAAGGACAACGGCGTAGGCTTTGACATGGCATACAGCGGC
>CAMEYZ010000261.1 GCA_945947715.1 uncultured Clostridia bacterium
TGCTTGATTTGTATTGTTCAATTTTCAAGAATTCTTTTACCGTCACCCTTCGCCATCTTTCGCAGCTCTTTGTGACAGCTTATTTATTATATCATGCTTTTTCAGATTTGTCAAGAGGTTTTTAAAAAATATTTTCAAAAACCACTCAATTTTCAAAAACATGACCGCCGCACCAGCTTGCATCGAATTGCTCTCTGTGACAGCTTTAATATCATAACACATATCCGCAGGAATGTCAATAGATTTTTTATCAGTTTGTAGGATTGCACAAAACTCAATTGATTTTCTCACAGATAGTAGTCATAATCCCAAATAAAACTCCGCAGTCATTTCCAGCTAACTGCGGAGGTCTTTCCTTCCGATGATTCCGGCATCAAAAGCAAAGATATATATAAACATATCTTCATCCACTTCGCTGCTCCCGGAGTATCAGGATATACCGCAGGATCACAAAGCTTCCGAAAATACGATTTACAACAGTATTATCTGTTTATCCCCGCATTTTATTCACTTCTGCGGTTAAGATTTATTATATCACAACGTTTTAAAAATTTCATTATATTTTTTATACGTATTTTTGAAAATTTCTCGCACTTTTTTGTGTATTTGACACGAATCCAACCGTCAGTCGAATTCATAATCGGAAAGCACTTCCTTTATGTCCGAAAAGGAGTACCCCTGCCGTACCAGCGCAGCCTTGACCTTTTCCGCGCCCTTTCTGTCGGTGAGATAACGCTCATATTTTCTCTCCACGACCTCACGCAGCCGCTCGACTGCGCCGTCCTCATACTCTGCCAGCGCTTCCTCGGCGAGGGACGAGCTTATCCCGCGACGCATTATTTCCTGCTTTGCGCGATATTTTCCGAATTTTTTCGTGCAGGAATAAAACTCCGCAAGCCGCGCAGCATAGCGCCTGTCGTCGATCAGATGAAGCTCCGCCAGCTTGTTGCACACCCGATAGCAGATGTCCTCATCATAATTTTCCTCAAGCTTGCGAAAGAGCTCCGCATAGCCGTACTCCCGCTTGTCGAGAAGATACAATGCACGCTCCTTGGCCTTTCGGTAAAGATTTTCATGCAGCACCTCCTCCAATGCCGAGGGCGGTATCTCCATGCCCTTTTTCAGGTGAAACTCATATATCATGCTCTGATGAACGAAATATTTTTCACCGTCCTCAGTTTCTATATACGCGGTCTCGCCCTTGTAGGTGCCTATATCGGCGATTTTTACCAGTTCCATTTCATCTTCTCCGAGGCGTTATTCAAGGGGAGTGAACTCCTCAAAATCATCGTCCGCGTCGATATCCACGCCCGCTATCGGAGATTTTTCCTCTGCTGCAGACTCTGCGGGAGCATCTTCCTCAGCCGCTTCAAGAGCATTTTCTGCAGCCGCCTGAAGCTCTGCATCCTTCTTGCTCTTTCTTGATGAGAACACTATCTCCTCAGATTTTTCCATGACCTGCTTTTCGATTTCCTGCATAACATCGGGATTTGCCTGTAAATAGTCCTTGGCAGCTTCACGTCCCTGACCTATTTTGTTGTCCTTGTAGGAGTACCATGCGCCACTCTTCTTGACGATGCCCAGCTCTGCTGCCAGATCGATGACCTCGCCCGTTCTGGAAACGCCCTTGCCGTAGAACATGTCGAACTCGCACTCCTTAAAGGGAGGCGCCACCTTGTTCTTGACTATCTTGCACTTGGTTCTGTTTCCGATAACGTCGGAGCCGCTCTTGATGACCTCACCTCTGCGGACCTCAATTCTTACCGAAGCATAGAATTTCAGCGCACGTCCGCCGGGAGTGGTCTCGGGATTGCCGTACATCACACCTATCTTTTCGCGGACCTGATTGATGAATATTGCCACGCAGTTTGTCTTGGAGATGACCGAGGTCAGCTTTCTCATAGCCTGGGACATAAGTCTTGCCAGCTGTCCAACGTGAGTATCGCCCATTTCGCCGTCGATCTCAGCCTTAGTTACCATTGCGGCAACAGAGTCCAGAACGATACAGTCGATAGCTCCCGAACGGACGAGCGCCTCCATGATCTCCAGAGCCTGCTCACCGCTGTCGGGCTGAGATACGAGAAGATTGTCGATATCCACACCGAGAGCCTTTGCATAAATTGGGTCAAGGGCATGCTCAACGTCGATAAATGCAGCATTTCCGCCATTTTTCTGAGCCTGTGCCACCACCTGCAGAGCAACGGTAGTCTTACCGGAGCTTTCGGGACCATATATTTCCACAACGCGTCCTCTGGGAACGCCGCCTATACCGAGGGCCATATCAAGGGTCATAGAGCCTGTGGGGATGTGGTCCACATTGTAATTGAAGGCCTCGCCGAGCTTCATTACAGCTCCTGTGCCGTACTGTTTTTCAAGCTGTGCGATAGCCGAGGAAAGAGCCTTCTGCTTTTCCTCTGCAGTGAGCTGCTTAGCCACCGAAACCGCCGATTTTTTGACCTCTGCCTTTTTTGATGCTGCCATAGAAATATCCTCCCTGTTTATTCCGTGAACTATATTCTATACAATATGTAATATTTACTGAATATTATACGGTTATTTATTGATATACTATAAGTATATTCTGTGCAATATATTTCGTCATGTATTTTCTGTGATACTTATATTATAGTACAAACGTTCCTTGCTGTCAATAGATTTTTTCCGAAAATATGACCTTTTCGGGACTTCGGGAGCTGAAAGTCCCGTTGTTGATACAATTATAAAGACAATATCACGGACATTCTTTGATCTGAGTCACACTGCGCGCCCTTATATCCACTTGAAACAGCCG
>CAMEYZ010000262.1 GCA_945947715.1 uncultured Clostridia bacterium
AAGACTGAGGAAACTAAAATAATCAGACAGGTCATCTCCGAGGAAACCTCCGCAGAAATGAGGACCGTTCTCGAAAACGTAGTCAGCGGAAACGGCGGAGGAAACGCATACATCAAGGGCTACCGCATCGGCGGAAAATCAGGTACTGGTCAGAAGCAGGACGAAAACAACAAACGCGGCAGAGAGGACCTGTATGCGTCATCATACTGCGGATTTTTCCCTGCGGACGACCCGGAGATAATCCTGCTTGTTGTGGTCGATGAACCCCTTGGACTGGACGCCAACGGAAGCCACATCTATTACGGAAGTGTTACCGCAGGTCCTGTTGTCACCAATATATTCAAGGACGCACTTCCCTACTTAGGCTATTATCCCGAATATTCCGAGGAGGAGCTTGCTGCCATGGACGTTACCGTTCCGTCAGTAGAGGGACAGTCCGTCGAAAAGGCGGAGGGAACTCTGACCGAGCTTGGACTCTCATCGGTAGTTATAGGCAGCGGAAGCAACGTAGTATCGCAGATGCCCGCAAGAGGCTCGTCGGTTCCCCATGAAGGAAGAGTGATACTCTACACCGACGAGGACTATGAAACAGAATACACAACAGTACCGAATGTACTTGGATATTCGGTATCAGATGTAAATCTGTTGTTGGCGCAGGCGGATCTGAACTTCAAGATAGGAGACGGAGGCGCAGCAAATCATTCAGGAGCGATAGCAAGCTCACAGAGCTACTATTACGGTGATGTTGTACCGAAGGGCACAGTAGTGGAGGTATACTTCACAGTAAAGGACGAGGGTTAGCGGGATGACCCGCTGCCATTGCCGCGTTGTTAGTTTTTCAGCTTAGGCAACATAAAGCCGCGGAGCTCTGCTCCGCCGAAAACGAACAATTACTCGTATGTAACCAAAAAGTCAAACTCCAAAAAAGTGCTTAACCGAAAACTAAACAGCAAATAGCTCATAAATAAAAGGATTCAACGAGGTGTCAGAATATGAAATTAGAACTGCTTTTAAAGGACGCGGGAAAGTATATGCCTTATTTCGCTAATGGGCTCGATATGTCGGCGGAGATTATCGGTATCACCGACGATACGAGAAAGCTTGACCCCGATATGATATTCGTGTGCGTAAAGGGCGAGAATTTCGATGGCCATGATGCGGCGGCGGATATGGTAGCTATGGGCGCAGTGTGCGTCGTTGCTGAGCATGATGTGGGCCTCGGGGATAAACAGATAATCGTTTCCGATTCAAGACGGTTTTATGGGCATCTCTGCGCTGCCTGGTTTGGTCACCCTGAAGAGAAAATGACTCTTATCGGCGTGACTGGCACCAACGGAAAAACTACTATGACCTCCATGATAACTGCTATGCTGGAATATCGTCATAAAAAGGTGGGACTTATCGGTACCACGGGCGCCTATATCTGCGGTAAGATGATAGACAGGGACGACTCTACTCCCACAACTCCCAGAGTTTTTGAGCTGTATGGCATCTTCGACCGTATGGCAAAGGCGGGCTGCGATTACGTCGTAATGGAGGTCACCTCCTTTGCGCTGGAACAGAACAGAATCGGTCCTGCAAGATTTAAAATAGGCGTGTTTACTAATCTTACTCAGGATCACCTCGATTATCATAAGACCATGGAAAACTACTACAGGGCAAAGAGAAGGCTTTTTACCGAAAGCTGTGATATCGCCGTTATCAATACCTCGGACCCTTACGGCGACAGACTTTTCTCGGAAATTTCCTGCGAGAAATATTCCTATGGCGTTGGCAAGGGCTACTCTGTGTATGCGGATAATATCACTTCGAGCGGAAATGGTATGAAATTCTGGATTTATTTCCAGAACGGAGAAAATACCACTGCATGCCCTGTGACGCTGAATATGGTGGGCAGCTTCAATGTGCTCAATGCGTCGGCGGCAATAGCTGTCTGCCTTAAGCTGGGCATGCCCGTCAAGGACGCTGCTGGGGCTCTGGCAAAATTCGGTGGAGTTCGCGGAAGATGCGAGATAATCCCAACGGGACGGGATTTTACGGTGGTATGCGACTATGCACACTCTCCTGATGCACTGGAGAAAATGCTCCCGGGTGTCAGGGAAAATACCAAGGGCAGACTTATCTGCCTGTTCGGCTGCGGCGGAGACCGTGACAGGACAAAGCGTCCCCTTATGGCAAAGGCTGTGGAAAAATATGCGGACCATATCATAGTTACCTCGGATAATCCCAGAAATGAGGACCCGGAGGCTATCATCGACGATATCGTGGCAGGCTTTTCTGAGAATACCTCCTACGACAGGATAGCTGACCGTAAGGCTGCTATCCTCCACGGTATCAAGATAGCTAAAAAGAATGATGTCCTCGTTCTGGCGGGAAAGGGTCATGAGGATTATCAGATACTGGCAGACGGAAAGCATATCCATTTTGATGAGCGTGAGGTAGTGGCGGAATGTCTTAAAAAGGCGTTCGGCGGTACTGTGGCAGCTGTTCCTCAGACAAAGGAGCCGCTCACTCTCGACGAGATATGCAGGACTGTGAGCGGAAGACCCTTCGGAATGAATTACTCCCCGAATACCGTTGTCTATGCCAATGAGATAAGCTCTGATACCAGAACTATCAAAAAGGGTGCACTCTTTATCGGCATCAAGGGCGAAAATTTCGACGGCAACTCCTTCGCGGAAAAGGCGGTAAACGAGCTGGGAGCTGTATGCGCGATAACCAGCCGCATCGTAAAAAATACCCCATGCATTGTGGTATCGGATACAAGAAAGGCTCTGCTTGAGCTGGCA
>CAMEYZ010000263.1 GCA_945947715.1 uncultured Clostridia bacterium
ACGTCCATCAAGGTCTTTTCCTTTTTTTTCTTACCCATAGGATATTCCTTTCATATCATACTAAAAAAGGGTAATAATGCCCTTGCGGCAGTATTACCCCGGATAGATTTTCTGTGCTTTGTGGTTATATGTGATTCTGTGTTCGCTTTCGGCGAGGCTCTTGTGGTTTTTGTTCTGAGATTTACCGACTATTTGCGGTTCGTTTTCGGCGGAGCAGAGCTCCGCAGCATTTGATTCGCTTCACTGTTAAATGCACGCCGCCCGAGCAGGGCTTCCACTTAGATAATCATAGGATTTACTTTGTTGGATTCCGCATTCTTTTTTCGGGCGGCGCTTATTATTTTTTCGTCGCTTCGGCTTAGATTGGGGGCATCACTGTGTTACGTGCCGGTGGGGGAGTTTCGCCGCGTGCGCGCGGCGACCAAAGGGCGCCGCCCTTTGGAAACCTGCAGCCTTGAAAGGCTGGCGAACTTTTTGTTGCTGGGGTACTGCTCAGCTGCGCTTACTCTCAGCCTCGAACTTTACCGACTAACTTTCAATTGTCAATTGACTTCATTGTCGGGAACAGCAGCACGTCCCTGATAGCACTGCTATTGGTCAGCAGCATTACAAGTCGGTCGATACCATATCCTATACCGCCTGTGGGGGGCATGCCTATCTCAAGCGCACGCAGGAAGTCCTCGTCGATGTGGTTTGCTTCCTCGTCGCCCTGCTTTAACAGCTCCTCCTGCTCTTCGAAACGCTTTCTCTGGTCGATAGGGTCATTCAGCTCGGAATATGCATTGCACATCTCTCTTCCTGTGATGAAGAGCTCAAAGCGCTCAACATAATCAGGGTCCTCGGGCTTTCTCTTTGTAAGGGGAGATATCTCCACAGGGTGGTCCATGACAAAAGTGGGCTGAATGAGATGCTCCTCAACAAATTCCTCGAAGAAAAGATTGAGGATATCGCCTCTCTTGTGATGCTTTTCGTACTGAACGTGCTTTTCGTCTGCAATCTTTCTTGCTTCCTCGGTGGTCTTGATCTGTGAGAAATCCACGCCGGAATACTTCTTGACCGCATCAACCATGGTGATGCGCTCAAAGGGCTTTTCCAGGTCGATCATATACTCGCCGTAGGGGACTACCGCGGTGCCGCACACCTCGTTTGCCACATGGCGGAACATTTCCTCAGTGAGGTCCATCATACCGTGATAATCGGTGTATGCCTGATAGAGCTCCATAAGGGTAAACTCGGGGTTATGTCTTGCATCGACGCCCTCGTTACGGAATACGCGGCCGATCTCGTATACTCTTTCAAGGCCGCCCACGATAAGTCTTTTCAGATATAATTCCAGAGAAATTCTCAGCTTAACGTCCTCATTGAGAGCATTGTAGTGAGTCTCAAAGGGTCTTGCAGCAGCGCCTCCGGCATTGGAAACGAGCATAGGAGTTTCTACCTCCATAAAGCCCTTGCTGTCGAGGAAGCGTCTGATAGACGCGATTATCGCAGAGCGCTTCTTGAAGGTGTCTCTTACGTCGGGATTTACGATAAGGTCAAGATAACGCTGACGATAGCGAGTATCCTGGTCCTTCAGACCATGCCACTTTTCGGGCAGGGGCAGAAGAGACTTTGTAAGGAGTGTTATCTTAGTGCAGTGAACGGATATCTCCTCAGTCTTGGTCTTAAAGACAAAGCCCTCGATGCCGACGATATCGCCGATATCCCAGGTTTTAAATTCCTTGAACTGTTCTTCGCCGATATCGTTCATGCGAACGTATACCTGCATGCGGTCGGAGCTGTCGATAATGTTGATGAAATGAGCCTTGCCCATTTTGCGCCATGTCATGATACGGCCTGCGATCTTAACGGTCTTACCCTCCATAGCGTCGTAATTTTCTCTGATATAAGCGCATTTTGTATCTGCGTCAAAGGAGGTTATTTCGAAAGGATTTTTGCCCTCAGCCTTCATAGCCTCAAGCTTTTCCATTCTAACCTTCTTTAATATGTTAACGTCCACCTCAGACAGTTCCTCTGCTGCGGGAGAGTTTGCATTTTCAATATCTGCCAAAGCTTATCACTCTTTCTCTTTTGATTATTTGCTGATTTCCAGCACTTCCATACGAATTTCGCCCATAGGAGCCTCTACAGTAACAATGTCGCCCACCTTAGCCTTTAAAACGGCCATACCGATAGGGGAGTCCTCAGATATCTTGTTCTTATCGGGGTCAGATTCGATAGAGCCCACGATCTGGATATCGAGTACCTCATCAAATTCCATATCCTTAAGCTTCACCTTGGAGCCCACGCCCACCTCATCGTTAGTAAGGTCCGCGCTATCCACGATCTCAGCGTTAGCGATCTTAAATTCCAAGTCCTTGATCTCGCCCTCGATGATACCCTGCTCATCCTTAGCAGCATCGTACTCAGCGTTCTCGGATAAGTCTCCCTGTGAGCGGGCTTCCTTCAGCTTTTCAGCGACTTCCTTTCTGCTGACGTTTTTAAGATATTCCAGTCTTTCCTCTAAGGCGTCGTAGCCTTCCTGAGACATTTTAATTTTTTTTACAGCCATAATGATCTCCTTGTCCACAACAAATTCAGGCAAAAGGGCATGTTACCCCGCAGCCTGTCGATAACATATATTATACCATTTATTTATATGTATTGTCAAGGTCTTGATGCGAAAAAATACTGAAAAAACAGCAAAAAAAACGCCGAGACTCTTGCCTCGACGAATTGTGGAGCGGATTACGAGGCTCGAACTCGCTACCTCCACCTTGGCAAGGTGGCGCTC
>CAMEYZ010000264.1 GCA_945947715.1 uncultured Clostridia bacterium
ACTCACCGCATGGAGAGGCTACACCGCCGAGCCTGCGTTCATCTTCGCAGAAACAAACGGCGAGCCTCACAATACGATAACTCCCATTGCCCGCATGAAAAACGGCAAGTACGAGCTTGACCTTGTGCTGAGAAACAACATCACCACCGACGAGCATCCTCTGGGCGTATATCACCCCCACGCAGACCTGCACCATATCAAGAAGGAAAATATCGGACTTATCGAGGTCATGGGACTGGCTGTGCTTCCCGCAAGACTTAAGGGCGAGCTTGAGGCGCTGTCCGATACTCTCATAAACAAGGGATATTCCGCAGTGAGAAATGACCCCGTGCTTGAAAAGCATGCTGACTGGGTGGAGGAATTTGCCGCAAGAAGAGATATCACTCCTGAAAATATAGACGATGTTATCAAGGATGAGGTCGGAAAGGTATTCGAACGGGTCCTGGAGGACGCAGGAGTCTACAAGTACACCCCTGAGGGAATTGCAGCATTTGAGCGGTTCATCAATTCAATTGATAATTAATAATTGATTATCTCCGCAGGATATGGCCGGCACTTTGGTCATATTCTGCGGACCTTTCCTTATCACAAAAAATTCTAAATTTTGCTATTGACAAAACAATTATTATGTGATATAATTATTATGTTAATCTGATGATAACAGCTATTCGCTTATCTAAGCTAGTGTAGCACAGTTGGTAGTGCAGCGCATTCGTAATGCGCAGGTCACGTGTTCGAGTCCCGCCACTAGCTCCATACAATTTCAGGAGACAGGAGCATATCCCGGCTCTTATATAAAAAGGAGAAAAACACATGGATTACATCACCGAATCAAACCGCATCTACTGTACAGACGAAAATGGAAAGGTCATCGCAGAGATAACCTTCCCCGAAGCTAACGAGGGAATTTTCGATATAGATCACACCTTCGTGGACGATTCCCTCCGTGGACAGGGAATCGCAGCTAAGCTCGTTGACCTTGCTGTCGAGGAGATAAAAAAGCGCGGCGGGAAAATTACCGCAAGCTGCTCCTATGCCAAGCATCGTCTTGAAAAGAACGGCATCATATAACTATGTAACAGGACCCGCTCCGTACAGAGCAGGGTCCTTTTTCATGCTGTATCATGTCAATAATTACAATTTAATTGCAAATTCGTCCGCAAAATTATATAAAATGTAATCTTTTTTTGATATTTTTTATCATTTATTGACAAAATATTTCTGATATGGTATAATAAACGTGTTTGCTATTGTGAATAATAATCTGTTCTGAAAGGATAATCCTGCATGGGATTTAGTTCTGCAGCTTTCCTATATTTTTTTCTTCCCGTTGTTTTTATAGTCTACTATATCATTCCACAGCTGAAATACAAGAACCTGTTCGCTCTGGTGGCAAGCCTGCTGTTCTACTCCTTCGGCGAACCTAAGGCGATATGGATAATGCTGCTGTCCATACTGATAAACTATATTTGCGGCAGACTTATGACCTGCAAGCACAAAAAAGCAGCTCTCGCAGCATGCTGCACGGTAAATATCGGACTGCTTTTCGTTTTCAAGTACCTTTCGTTCACTGTGGGACTTTTTTCGGACAATGGACCTACTCTTCATCTTCCCGTGGGAATTTCCTTTTTCACATTTCAGGCAATGTCCTATGTGATAGACTGCTATCGGGACAGCTCACTTATCCAGAAAAGCCTCCCTAAGCTGGCGCTGTACATATCTTTTTTCCCGCAGCTGGCGGCAGGACCTATTGTCAGATATCACGATATTGCGTCGCAGATAGACGGAAGAACTCACACTCCTGAAAAGACTGCCGCAGGAATACGGCGCTTCTGCTTCGGACTTGGCAAGAAGCTGCTGATAGCCAATACCATGGCTGTGGCTGCAGACTATGTTTTCTCCGCAGAGCCGGCCTTGCTCTCGGCATTTTCCGCATGGACAGGCGCTGTCTGCTATGCCCTCCAGATTTACTTCGATTTTAGCGGCTACTCCGATATGGCGGTGGGACTTGGAAAGATGTTCGGCTTCGACTTCGCCGAGAATTTCCGCTATCCCTTTGCCTCGTCCTCAATGACCGATTTCTGGCGCAGGTGGCACATATCCGTTTCCTCCTGGTTCAAGGAATACCTATATATCCCCTTAGGCGGGAACCGCAAGGGAAAGCTTCGCACCTATGTGAATAAATGGATAGTTTTCCTATGCACGGGAATATGGCATGGCGCAAATCTCACATTTCTCGTGTGGGGAATGCTCCACGGGCTTTGCCTCACGCTGGAAGGAATTATCCCTAAAGCAAAGGGACGAGCTGCCGAATTTGCAGAGCGGATAGTCACGCTGATTATCATCATTGTGACCTTTGTGATATTCCGCGCAGATACGCTGACACAGGGCTTCTGCATCATATCGCGCATGTTTTCTCCCGGCGGAGACCCTGGCTTCACATCGGGACTTATTTCCATGTTCACTCCCCTGTTTCTGGTCACGCTGGCAGCGGCGCTGGTACTTTCCCAGCCTGTTGTCCCGACAATCGGCGCAAAGGCTGAGAAGGCCCTCTCCCAACCTGTCTGCGATGTGATATCCTACATACTTGCAGCTGGAGTGTATGTGCTGTCTCTGCTGGTGCTGTCGGAAAACGGATATAATCCCTTTATCTATTTCAGATTTTAACGGTGAATCCCATGAACATAAATGCTAAAAACGGCCGAGGACTCCGCCATATCATATTTATCGGCATATTTGCCGCAGCAGGGCTGATACCTGGGCTGTCCTTTG
>CAMEYZ010000265.1 GCA_945947715.1 uncultured Clostridia bacterium
TTCAACGACGGCGATACGGGTATGTTCGGCGAGCTGTTCAATTCGCTGATAAACGGCGCAAGCTGGCATAAGCCCGACAACTACTTCCTGCTGACCGACCTGGAGGGCTATGTTGATACCAAGCTCCGCGCACTGTACGACTACAAGAACCGCGAGGTCTTCGGCAAGAAGTGCTGGATGAACATCGCCAGCGCAGGCAAGTTCTCCTCCGACAGAACTGTCAAGCAGTACGCCGAGGAGCTCTGGAAGCTCTGATAAACCGATATCATAAGGAGAAACTCAAATGAGCATTACCGAGCAGAAGCTTACAAAAGAATACAGCCGCTATATGTGGCAGACTAATTCCGACGTGCCCTTCACCGAGGAACTGACACTCTTTACTCTTAACGCAAAAAATACTACCTATGCCCTTGCTGCGCTCAGCGACGGACATCTTGCACACGTTTATTACGGAAAACACATCGAGGACGATGATATCTCCTATCTGCTTCGTCTGGGAGAAGCTCCCTATACTACAAATGTCAACGTCCGCGACAAGGGAACTGTTATGGATACTCAGCTTTTCGAGTATCCCTGCCACGGCGTGGGCGACTACCGAGAGCCCTGCTTTATGATTATGGACGAGGACGGCATGAGCTCCTGTGACTTAAAATACAAGTCCCACAAAATATACAAGGGCAAGCCTCAGATAGTTCAGCCTGATATAGTAACTCTTCCTGCTACATTTGCTAACGAGGACGAGGCTGAAACTCTGGAGATAACTCTCCTTGACAGTCACAGCAGCATTGAGGCTGTGCTCATTTACACTGCCTTCAATGACCTGGACGTTATCACAAGAAGCGTTCATCTGAAAAATGCCGGCAGCCGCAAGGTCAATATCCGCAGAGTGCTTTCCACCTGCGTGGACTTCGATTCGGACAAGTACGACTTCATCACCCTCAATGGCTCATGGGCCAGAGAGCGCGTAATGGAGCGTTCTCCCCTGCATCACGGCAAGCAGGGCATTGATTCCGTCAAGGGCGAGTCCTCACATCAGAACAATCCCTTTGCTGCTCTGGTCTCCCACAACGCAGACGAGGACAGCGGCGAGGCTTACGGCTTCAACCTGGTCTACAGCGGAAACTTCTTCGCTCAGGCAGAGGTCACTCAGCACAAAAAGACTCGCTTTGTCATGGGTATAAATCACTTCGATTTCAACTGGCTCTTAGAGCCCGGCGAGGAATTTGCTGCTCCTGAGGTGGTCATGGTATACTCCTCTGAGGGTATCGGCGCAATGAGCCGCACCTTCCATGACCTGTACCGCAAGCACCTTATCCGTGGCGAATACAAGGACAAGCGTCGTCCCATTCTTATCAACAACTGGGAGGCTACCTACTTCAACTTCGACACCGACAAGCTCATCGCCATTGCAAAGCAGGCTTCCGAGCTTGGTATAGAAATGCTGGTCATGGACGACGGCTGGTTCGGTCACCGTGACAGCGACAACAGCTCTCTGGGCGACTGGTTCGTTTACGAAAAGAAGATAAAGGGCGGACTGAAATATCTTGTAGATGAAGTCAACAAGCTGGGAATGAAGTTCGGCATCTGGTTCGAGCCCGAGATGATCTCCCCCGACAGCGAGCTCTACAAAAAGCACCCCGAATGGGCAATTCAGGTCAAGGGCATGGAAATGACCCAGAGCCGCGAGCAGTATGTTCTGGACTACTCCAACAAGGAGGTCCGGGACTACATCTACGGGCTTATGAGGAACATCCTTGACAGCGCCAACATCGAATACATCAAGTGGGACATGAACCGTCAGCTTACCGAGGTAGGCTCCACGTCGCTGCCTGCGGAGCGTCAGAGAGAGCTCTGGCATCGCTATGTGCTGGGTGTATACGATGTTATGGACCGTCTCACCACAGATTATCCGCACATTCTCCTGGAGAACTGTTCCGGTGGCGGCGCACGTTTTGATGCGGGCATGCTCTACTATTCGCCGCAGATATGGACCTCCGACGATACCGACGCTATCGAGCGTCTTAAGATACAGCACGGCACATCTATCTGCTATCCGCCCTCTGCAATGGGTGCCCATGTGTCCGACTGTCCCAACCACACAGTAGGCAGAACGACCCCCTTCTCCACAAGAGGAAATGTGGCAATGGTAGGTACCTTCGGCTACGAGCTTGATGTTACGCGCATCCCCGAATCTGACAGGAACACTATACCCTCTCAGATAGAGCAGTTTAAGAAATGCAATCCCTTAGTGCGCACAGGCGACCAGTACCGCATAGGAAACGTATTCGAGGACAATCTCTGGGACGCATGGATATTTGTCGCAAAGGACAAATCGGAAGCAGTATTCACCTTTGTTCAGGTGCTGGGCAGACCGAACTACAACAGCAGGCGCATCAAGCTTAAAGGACTGGACCCCGACGCTAAGTATCTGAGCAGCAAAACAGGCGAAGTCCACAGCGGAAATGTGCTGATGAATGCGGGCATTGACATTTCGGTACATGGAGATTTTGCTTCGGAAGTGATATACTTTACAAAGCAATAAGAGCTAAACCCGCTCTATCCACCTCAAACAGCATTACAAATGAACGCAGTGGACAAACAGCAAACAAGCTTCCCAAATAGTATTTACCGCGGAAACATTAATACTTACAAAAGGCGGCGACGGCTGCCGCCGACCAACTATAACTATGCGGAACCGCGGTAAATCTATCGTACTTCTTCGTCGCAAAAGAGAGAGGGCGAGGGAAGGGTGAGCGCGAGAGGGAAA
>CAMEYZ010000266.1 GCA_945947715.1 uncultured Clostridia bacterium
AGGCGAGGCTGCGAAGTCTGCTGAGAGTATCCTTACCATGAAAAATATGCTCTGTGACAGTGAGGAACCGGGGAAAAATCTTTTCTACTCCTCCGACAGCCCTGAGCTTTTTGAGGAAAATGCAAAAATGTTCCTGGGAGAGGGTCTCTGCGGTAATATCAGACAGGTCACTACCGAGGAAATGATCAGGATAGGCAATTCACTTACAAAGTAAACAAAGGAAGAACACCCAATGAACTCAGGAAACAGTAAAATCAATAACGCACTGATAAATCTGAAAAGTATCCAGACAGCCGACAGCGAAAATTCCGAGATAGAGCTTGTCACCGAGGGTATACTTAGACCGATAAACGGCGGCTTCGAAATAGAATACGATGAATCCGAGACCACTGGCTATGAAAACTCTACTACCGTTATCACCTGCCTCGGAAACAGCTTTGCTTCTCTTACAAGAAGCGGCTCGGTCTCCTCGGAGCTTGTTCTCGAGATCGGCAAAAAGCATCACTGCTATTACGAGACCCCCTTCGGCTCAATGATGGTGGGCATTTTCACAAAAGCTATTGAAAATGGTCTCACCGAAAACGGCGGAGAGCTGCTTCTGAAATATACGATCGACGTAAACTCGACGTATGTATCGGATAACGAGGTGCTTTTGTCCGTTGAAAAAAGATAATAATATAAAGGAATGATAAAAATGACAACTGTAAACCCTGTGGAGCTTGCCTCCGAAGAGATAAAGGGACTGGTAAAAGGCGCTCTTGACAAGATAATCAGCGAGACTGCTTCTGAGGGAGACGCTCCCGTCCTGCCTCAATTCAACGTTGAGATACCCGCAGATAAGTCTCACGGAGATTTTGCCACAAATGCAGCTCTTGCTTCCGCAAAGGCTCTGCGCTCAAATCCCAGAAAGATAGCCGAGCAGATCTGCGAGAATATCAGCCTTGAGGGCACCTCCTTCGATAAAGTTGAAATCGCAGGACCCGGATTTATAAACTTTTTCCTCTCCCCTGACTGGTTTGGCAAGGTCGTGCTTACGGTCATCGAACAG
Organism: uncultured Clostridia bacterium; assembly: GCA_945947715.1. Taxonomy (GTDB): domain Bacteria; phylum Bacillota; class Clostridia; order Oscillospirales; family Ruminococcaceae; genus RGIG4694. The sequence goes on from CAMEYZ010000266.1 coordinate 1,049, forward strand.
AATACCCGCTTCGGAAGGACCGACTTCGGCAAGGGAAAGAAAATACTGCTGGAATTTGTTTCAGCAAATCCTACCGGTCCCATGCACATCGGAAACGCACGAGGCGGTGCTATCGGCGACTGTCTGGCTTCTGTGCTTGAATGTGCAGGATATAATGTCTGCCGTGAATTCTACATCAACGATGCGGGAAATCAGGTGGATAAGTTCGGAAAATCGCTGGAGCTCCGCTACATGCAGCTCAACGACCCCGCAAACGCAGAGTTTGTAAAGTCCTTCGACTCCGACGAGGAGCTCTGCCGCGCAATTTTCGAGGATACCGACCGCTTCCCCATGCCTGAAAATGTGTACCTCGGCGCGGATATCATCGAGCACGCAAAGAAATTCACCGACATCAACGGCGACAAATACTATAACTCCACTGAGGAGGAGCGCCGCAAGGCACTGGTTGATTATGCGCTGCCTATCAACATCAAGAACTTAGAGCTTGACTTAGGCAAGTACCGCATCATCTACGACAACTGGTTCCATGAGAGCACCCTCCACAACGACGGCTCCGTTGAGCGCATCATCGAGAAGCTCAAGGCGAGCGGCTACACCTACGAGCAGGAAGGCGCGCTCTGGTTTAAGTCTACAGAGCTGGGCGATGACAAGGACAGAGTGCTTGTACGTGCAAACGGTGTTCCCACGTACTTTGTCCCCGATATTGCATACCATTATAACAAGCTTGCGGAGCGTAATTTCGACACTGCAATTGATATCCTCGGAGCAGACCATCACGGATATATCCCCCGTATGAAGGCCGCTATGAAGGCGCTCGGCGTGGACGAAAACCGCCTGGATATGGTCATCATGCAGATGGTGAGCCTCATCGACAAGGAGGGCAAGCCTATCAAGCAGTCAAAGCGTTCTGGCAAGGCTATCTCACTTGTTACGCTTCTTGACGAAATTCCCATTGATGCAGCCCGCTTCTTCTTTAACCTAAGAGAAGCCAACTCCCAGTTTGAGTTTGACCTTGACCTTGCTGTGGAGCAGTCCTCCCAGAATCCCGTTTACTATGTTCAGTACGCTCATGCGAGAATATGCTCGATACTCCGCAACATGAAGGGCAAGGGAATATTCATTGATTACGATAACACGGCTGTTACCGAAAAGCTCACCGCACCAGAGGAAATCGAGCTGATACGTCAGCTGGCAGTGCTTCCGAACACGGTAAACTCGGCAGCAAGAGACTATGACCCCTCAAAGCTCACCCATTATGCTGTGGACCTTGCTTCTCTGTTCCACAAATTCTACGACAAGTGCCACATCTTAGGCGAGGAAGAGGACATCATGCAGGCAAGACTTATGCTTGTCACAGCAGTAAAGACTGCACTTGAAAATGTGCTGAATATGCTGAAAATAAACTGTCCCGAAAAGATGTAATAAAAGATAATGCGTATACGTCCGTTTTATCGGATGTATACGCATTTTTTATCGGTATATCATCATTCCTTGATGTGCTCATAGCCCTGGTCGATCATGGAGTGTACGTGATCGTCCGCCAGCGAATAGTAGACCGTTTTTCCGTCCCTGCGGAATTTTACCAGCCTGTTCTGTTTGAGCACCTTAAGCTGATGTGAGATAGCACTCTGGGTCATGTTCAGCAGGCTTGCAATATCACAGACGCACATTTCGCTTTCAAACAGAACAAACAGTATCTTTAT
>CAMEYZ010000267.1 GCA_945947715.1 uncultured Clostridia bacterium
TCAAGCGGGCAATGGGAGTGATCGTATTGTGAGACTCGCCGTTGGTTTCTGCGAAGATGAACGCAGGCTCGGCGGTGTAGCCTCTCCATGCGGTGAGTATCTTATCCGCCAGCTCTACAAGACGGTCGCTGTTCTCGCTGCGTATGCGTATTACTGACATAGCCCACTTTACGCGGCCCACCTCAACGTCCTCGAAGCCCTTGATAGTGTAGTATTTCTCGATATCAGCTCTTTCAAGAGGAAATTCATAGCAGCCGCCCTGGAAATGCTCATGGCTCAGAATGGAGCCGCCCACAATAGGCAGGTCCGCATTGGAGCCGATGAAGTAATGGGGGAACTGTCCGATGAAATCGAAGAGCTTCCTGAAGGCGCTCCTGTCGATGACCATGGGGGTATGCTCGCAGTTGAATAGTATGCAGTGCTCGTTATAATAAACGTAGGGTGAATACTGGAGTCCCCACTGGGTGCCGTTTATGGTCAGGGGGATTATTCTGTGATTGTTTCTTGCGGGGTGATTGAGTCTTCCGGCATAACCCACATTTTCAGGACAGAGCAGGCATTTCGGATAGCCGCTTGCCTTGGCATTCTTTGCTGCGGCGATAGCCTTGGGGTCCTTTTCGGGCTTGGAAAGATTTATTGTGATATCGATTTCACCGTACTTTGTGGAGGTCTTCCATTTCATGTCCTTAGCTATGCGGTAGCGTCTGATATAGTCGGTATCGCGGCTGAACTTGTAAAACCAGTCGGTAGCCTCCTTGGGGGATTTTTTACAAAGCTCGCGGAACTTGGCGATGACCTCCGACGGACGGGGAGTAAGGCATGCCATGAGCCTTGTATCGAACAGGTCTCTTTCGGTGATATTGTCGCCGATGAGCTGCTGCTCGCAGGCATAGTCCAGAAGCTTTTTGAGTATCTCTTCAAGGGGCATTTCTCCTGTGTAGTCCTCATGTATATAGTCGGAAAGCTTAAGTGTATCGAGCAGGGAGTTTCTTGTGAATATCACGTCGTCAGGGGTGATGAGCTCTGTTTTCAGGCCATAATCGACCAGTCTGTCGATGTATTCATATATCATATGTAATCCTCCTAAAAATATCGGAATATTTCTTATCTATTATATCATATATTACAAAAAAAATCAACCGTTCTTGACTATTTTTTTGGAATGATGTATAATAAATGTAATTATAGATAGATAATATGTACATAAAGGAAAGACAGCGCACGGGTGGAATCACAAGGGGAATATCCACATGAATTTCAATGCGCATAAAAGGATAATATCGTCCGCTGCAGCATTTGTGGCAGTGTTTGCGGTGCTATCTGCAGCTGAGCTTTGCGGAACAGATGAGGTGCGGACTGATTCAGCTATTAAGACAGTGAAGGCTTCGGCAGAGCCTGCGTCAATGGCACAGTCGGGAGCTGTGTATGCTCTTGCAAAAACTGCTGATACAGCGGATATATCGGAAACGCAGTCGGACAGCGAAGAGGAATTCGCTGTTGAAAAGGTTCGCTTTTCCGCAGAGACGATACAATGTTCGGAAAGCGGTGCCGAGGATGGCGGTATCAAGATAATTATAGAAAACGGTCTGGAGACCGATGAATATTACTGCAGCTTTAATGGCGGAAAGACCTTCCGGAAAATGAAGAATCGCACTGCTGTTATGGAGGACTTAAGAGAGGGCTGCTATTCTATCTGCGTGATGAAGAATGCCGATAAGTCTACCATGTCGGAAATGCATACGGTATATCTGTCCTGCGAGGACGAGATAATTCCTGTGGAGATATCCGCTGACAGCGTTTCTGAGCAGATATATGCCGACGGAAGGATAAAAGTACATATCAGCGGCTACGACAAGGAAAAGAGCTATGAAGCTTCTGTTGACGGCGGAAAGACCTGGAAGACTGTTAAGGGCAGAACGACGTATTTTAACGGTCTGTCCGGTGGAGAATACTCCGTTATCGTCCGGGAGACAGATGATACTTCAAATGATTCGCCCGAGCTGCCGATAGTGCTGGGAGGCTTTACTCATGGGACCAAAACCTATATTAAGACGGATTGTATCCTTCAGAATCCCGAGCTGCCCACAGGCTGTGAGATAACAAGCCTTACCATGCTTCTGAATTACATGGGCTACGACGTGGATAAGCTGACTATGGCTGACAACTATCTGCCCAAGGGCGAGTACCGCAATTCTGATTTTTACGAGGTCTTTGTGGGTGACCCACGGAGTTATTCGGCTTACGGCTGCTTTTCGAAGCCAATTGTAAAGGCGGCGGAAAGCTATCTGGAGGATAAGGGCGATCTTGACAATTGGAACGTGCGGAATATCACCGGCTGCACGGTGGATTCACTGTATGCCGCTGTTGACAAGGGCTATCCTGTGGTTGTTTGGGCGAGCATGGAGATGAAGCCTATCGAAAACGGCAGAAGCTGGACCATTTCCGAGACAGGTAAGACGGTCACATGGCCTGCAAACGAGCATTGCTTGCTGCTGGTGGGATATAATACTAAAAAGAAGTTGGTTTACATGAATGACCCGCTTAAGGGAACGGTGGCCTATAAAATGGCTGACTTTGAGACAAGGTTTGAGTCCCTTGGAAATCATGCGGTGGTCATTGTTGAATCGTAAACTGTAATAGATATGATAAAACCTTCGGCGGGTATTTTCTGCCGAAGGTTTTTATTATTACGCAAAAATCCCCCGTTCGCAAAAACGGGGGATTTACAATTATGAGTTATTGAAATT
>CAMEYZ010000268.1 GCA_945947715.1 uncultured Clostridia bacterium
GAGTCTCCTTGTAGGAGTCTATCCTTCCGCAGGAAAGCTCGGTATTTTTCCCGTCCTTATTTATATAGATTCTGTTGTTTGATACATATGCAATGCTGTACATAATATACCCCCGACCCTCTCACAAAAATCAGCTATCTATAGAAAAAGCCGCTGCAGCCCAGCCATTGTCCTCTTTTATCTCCAGCTGAGTATAGCCCTGCGCCCTCATTGCAGCGAGTACCTCCTCGCAGCGTTCTATAATAATTCCCGAAATAATAAGAATACCGTTCTGCACAAGAAAATCCCTGAACAGCGGAGCCATGGCAATAAGCACGTCTGCCACGATATTTGCAGTAAGAATTTCAAATCTGCCGTTTTTAAGGATATCACCGCGGAGCTTTTCGTCGCCGATGATATTTCCGCAGAAGGTGGTATACTTATCTGCAGGGATATGATTTTTCTCCGCATTTTCCCCTGCTATCCGAACGCTATTGCTGTCGATATCCACAGCGGTACATTCCCTTGCACCAAGCAGATATCCCGCAACGGAAAGTATTCCGCTGCCGCAGCCAACGTCCAGCATGCGCATATCCTTTTTCAGATACTTTTCAGTAAGCTCCAGACAGAGCCTTGTGGTGTTGTGCTGACCAGTACCGAAGCTGGATTCGGGGTCAATTTCAAGAATGGTTCGTCCATCGTTGTTGTCGCAGGTCTCCCATGAGGGCTTTATCAGAAGCCTGCCGCCCACTTCAATAGGCTTGAAATACTGCTTCCAGTTGTTAGCCCAGTCCTCCTCCCTGATGCCGGTGGTTTCGATAGCAAGTCGTCCGAATTTATTTTCGGCATCTCTTGCCTTAAGAGAGGACATCTGCTCCTTAAGAGCGGCGAAAATATCCGCACCCTGAGCATTATCGGCGATATACACGGTAACGCAGGTCTCACAGGTACGCATTTCCATAAGATCGTCGTCGATATAGTCCCAGTTGCCGTCCTTGCGTTCGAGGAAATCCTCAAAATCCTTAGAATCCTTGATAGCAAAGCCGTTTATTCCGATACACATCAGACATCCGCACACAGGGTCAACACCCTCAGATGTGGTATAAATATTCACTTCTATCCAGTTCAAAAGCTTATCATCCCTTCAAAAAAAATCAATAATTATTTTTATTATAACATTAATAGGATTTTTTTTCAAGTGTTTTTGTGAAAAAATTATTAAATCATTTATATTTCACGTTAAAATGATGAAATTTTTCTTCAAAGTAAAAATATTCTTGAAAATGCGCTAATGATGTGGTACAATAATTATGGTATACACAAAGCTCAAAGGAGATGGTAATTATCAAAAAGAGTTCCGCCGAAAAGGATAAAAGCACCTGGAAAAAAGCCAAAACTGCCGTAAATGTGGTAACAGTCATTGCTCTTGTGATATGCGCACTGTTTCTGAACGTCATGGGCGGCATCGGACTGTACATGAACAAGTACGAAAATGCAGGGATAGCCCTGTTCGTATCGACATTTTTCCTGACCATTGCCGTGATATTTATGGGAAAGGGCAGAATGATAATACCCTTCCTTTTCAATATAATAGGCTCTGCTGGATATATTTATGCAATAAATGTTCTTGCTTCCATTCCTAATGAGAGGATACCAAAACAGTACACCGAGCCTCTGATAGGTCGGATATACCCCGTGATATCGGTAACTGTCCTTGTTTTTGCCGCAGTGATAATGAACTATTTCTCACCACAGCAGGAGGCAAAGCGGGAAGCACGCAAAAAAGCTAAATACAACGCGGAGCTTCGCCCTCTTAAGGAAGATGAAAAAATACTGTGAGCCCATTCATTATCTGTGCAAATTGTTGCCGTTTTTTTAATAAATTCGTCTATTTTGCGGATTGAATACGGTTACATAATGTGTTAAAATAAAATTATATCTAAAAAATGAATTGGAGATGGCGGTTATGAGCGTAACAATAAAAGATGTCGCAAAGGCAGCAGGAGTTTCCGTGGCGACTGTATCGAGGGTGCTTAACAACACCGCAACAGTTTCCGAGGCAACTACGGAGCTCGTAAATTCCGCCATTAAGGAGCTGGGCTACAGCCCTAATTTTCTCGGGAGAAATCTCCGCAAATGCGAGACAAATATGATACTGACGGTCATTCCCTCTACCGAGCATACCTTCTACAGCGATATCATCAGGGGCATGCAGGACGCGGCAGCTCCTAATTACGATGTTCTTATCGCCACCACCAACGGCAACATTAACCTGGAGATACGTCTGCTGAACATGATATACAACAAGACCGTTGACGGTGCAGTTTTCTTAGGTACGCGACTTGATGCCGCTACTATCAATCAGCTGAAGGATAAATATAACATCGCGCTCTGCTGCGAACGTGTTGAGGGCGCAGATATACTGACTGTCACTGTTGATGACCAGAAGGCAGGCTTTGACGCCGCAGAGGCTCTCATAAATGCAGGCCATAAGCGCATCGGTCTGATAAGCGCAGACAAGCTGGCCCCGTCCTCTATCGACCGTGAAAAGGGATATCGTATGGCTCTGGAAAAGCACGGCATCGAAATAGATGAATCCCTTATCTTCCATGGCTCCTATGAGTATTCCGACGGAATAAAGGGCTTTAATAAGCTTCTGGACCTTCCTGACCCTCCCACAGCAGTCTTCTGCATTTCCGACCTGCTCGCGATTGCCTCCATAAAGGCGGCAGAAGCACGTGGTCTT
>CAMEYZ010000269.1 GCA_945947715.1 uncultured Clostridia bacterium
GCCGGAATTCCCTGTTTCTTGCGACGATATGGCGCAGATAAGCGACGGTATAATCCTCGCCCTTTTCAGCCAGCATGGTGAGCATATGCTCCAGAAGAGCAGAGGTCTTGGGGTGTATCATTCGTGTAGCCTTGCCTCTCAGGAAATATTCCAGCGGAGCTCTATCGGTGTAATTGTCACCCATATATATCTTGCTGGCAGCAACTCTGTCGCAGAACATTTCCACCACATAATTCAGCGGCATTTTTACGCCCTCGACCTTTCGGGTTTTGGGATTGTAATCGGTCCAGTATTCAAAATGGTGACGATTTCTGCCCTTGTGGTGCATCCAGGCTGTAGAATAGCCCTTCTGTTCGCGCTCCGCCTCGTTGGGGCTGCGGGTGCCCTGGAAATTCCTACAGCTCACGATAAATTCGGAGGGGCTGTATTTCGACAGGTCATGGAGCAGTCCCTGAACGGGTATGCCTGCCCGTATGCAGTTTTTGATGACCTCATGTCTGTGGCGGGTCACTGTTTTAAAATGCGCGTATATTTTGTTCATAAGCTTCCTCCAGAATTGAATTATTTCATATGCTTAACTATCACTAAAGAACGATCACCATTCATCATCAGCTTTAAAATTCCTGTAGTATTCAATAAAGCTGTCAATTATCTGCTCTCTCGGACGAACGTATTCATCAGACGTACCTTTGAGACTGTCTATCCATTCTTCATCGATCATGCAGCCCACATCCATATTGATGCCATACTTTGCCTTTTCAAGCAGAGGCGCGTCAGTCTCATTGCCCAGGCAATAGAGATAACCGCATAAAAGACGGATATACTCGGAACTGCCCGGCTGATAGTTTTTGATCTCTTCCTCTATGAGCTCGATTATTTCTGCCTTTGAAATGCAGCCGAAGTCAAATCCGTATCTCTCAATAATTTTTTCTGCCCTTTGTCCGTTTATCATTTTAAACACCTCTCAGACCCTGTTCTCCCGTTCATTTTCTATTTCTTCAACAGGCTTAAGAGTGCTGCATATATCGGGGAATTCATAGTAGGTGAGAAAGCGCTCAGGAAAAAGTACAATATCCGCTCCGCCTGCCTTTGCTTCTCTCATAAAATTTATTGCAAGTGCAGTATTAGCTTCGATATCGGGCAAAGATGTCCTGTGCTGGACCATTGCGATTTTGAAAATTTTCATATGCCTGTCATCTCCCAATTTTAAGCTTATCCATTCTGTTACAATTATACCATATTATCCGATAATAATCAATAAATATCGGAAAATTTACATAAAAAAAGCCGTCTGCTTCGACGGCTTTGAAATCAGGGGATAACCTCGTAGTTATCCGCAGCATTTTCCTTAGTGGCATATTCAGTGACGTTAAGTACCTTCACCTTAAGAGGACGAGTACCGATATTTATTTCGATGATATCGCCCACCTTTACGTCATAGGAAGCTCTTGCAGGCTTTCCGTTGACCGAAACCTTTTCAGCATCACAAGCCTCATTAGCAACGGTTCTTCTCTTGATAAGCCTTGTTATTTTCAGATATTTGTCAAGTCGCATAAGTTTTCTCCCGTTAAAAAAGGGCTGACCGCGAAATATCGCCGTAAGCCCCACAAAAACAATTACTTATTGTTTACAGAATCCTTAAGACCCTTGCCTGCCTTGAAAGCAGGAACCTTGTGAGCAGGCTGAAGCTGCTTTTCCTTTGTTCTGGGGTTGATAGTCTCCTTAGCTGCCCTGTCGCGTACTTCAAATGTACCAAAGCCTACGAGCTGTACCTTGTCACCATTCTGGAGAGCCTCAGTAACAACCTCTGTGAAAGCCTTGACAGCCTTTTCAGCGTCCTTCTTGGTGAACTCGCCTTTTTCGGCTACTGCATTAATAAGTTCTGCCTTTGTCATTGTTTTTACCTCCGTAAATTTAATGGCTAAACCATTTTTAATTTTTTTTAGCTTTCTGCCAAATGGCGTCAAGCTCATTTATAGTAAGGGATCCAATAGATTTCCCCTCACTTCTTAAAATATCCTCGACAGCCTTGAATCTGCCGATAAATTTGTCTGACGCTCTTGTCAGACATTCCTCCGCATCAGCGCCGCAGAGACGTGAAACATTCACAGCAGAAAACAGTACATCGCCGATTTCATCGCGAATCCAGTCCTCGCTGCCAGAAGCCATAGCCTCCTTAAGCTCAGCGATCTCCTCTTCAAGACGGGAGAGGGCATCCTCAGCAGAACCGAAATCCATTCCTGCGCGCTTAGCACGCTGTCCGATCTTCTGTGCTCTCATAAGAGCGGGGAGTGCACAGCATACAGATTCCAGCGTTTCAGAATAGGTTTCCTGACCCTTAGTCTGCTGTTTAATATCGTTCCAGTTTTTCAGCACGTCCTCGGTGCCTGATACGTTTACATCACCGAAAACATGAGGATGACGGATTATCAGCTTTTCGCAGATGTCGTTTACCACATCGCCGAAGGTAAAGTTACCCTGTTCCTCCTCGATGCGGGAATGGAACACCACCTGGAGGAGAACGTCGCCAAGCTCCTCCCGGAGCATTTCAGAACTGTCCATGTCGATAGCCTCAACAGCCTCGTAGACCTCCTCAAGGAAATCCTTGCGAATAGAAGCGTGAGTCTGTTCCTTGTCCCAGGGGCAGCCGTTTTCTGAGCGGAGAATGACCATTATCCTGCACAGATCGTCTATATCATAAT
>CAMEYZ010000270.1 GCA_945947715.1 uncultured Clostridia bacterium
GCTGAGTCAGTATAGTTTTTGGAGGTGTGACAATGAATGCGTTCGTAAGGGCATGTACCAGGGCTGTTTATCATCTTGCGTACAATATGCACTTTGAGGGGCTTGAAAATCTTCCTGAAAAGGAAGGAGTTATCATTGCTTCCAATCACCGCAGCTATGCCGATCCTGTACTGCTGACGATGTATATGAAGCGTCCTGTTAAGTATATGGCTAAGGAGGAGCTTTTTAAGAATAAGCTTTTTGCCGCATTTATCCGTATGCTGGGCGCATTTCCCGTGAAAAGAGGAACGGGCGACCTGTCTGTTATCGAGGACAGCGTCAAGCTTCTTGAAGCGGGTAACAACCTTGTTATCTTCCCTGAGGGCACTCGCTCAAAGGAAAACAAGGTGGGAAGCGGAAAAACTGGCGTGGCTATGATAGCCGCCAAGGCAGGAGCGGATATCCTTCCTGTGGGGATATGCTTCGAGGGGCCTAAGCTGAAGTTCCGCTGTAAGCTCACCGTTAAGATAGGCAAGGTCATAAAATATGAGGAGCTGAACGTCACTGATGGCTCGCCTAAGGAGCTTAAGCTCGTAAAACGGCGCATCATGGACGAGATCACTACTCTTGTGGAGGGTCAGCCTCATCCGAGGAAAAACACTTCCGACAAACCCGCTGCGGGGGTGAGCAGCTCTGATAATTAAAATCGCGGAAACGGCAGGCTTCTGCTTCGGCGTTGACCGTGCGGTAAAGCTTGTTTATACCTGCCTTGAAAAAGGAAGGACCGTTACACTTGGCGAGATAATCCATAATCCCGACGTTACCCGTGAGCTGGAAAACAAGGGAGTGAGGATAATCACTTCTCCGTCAGAAGCACAGCCGGGTGAAACGGTGGTCATACGTTCTCACGGTGTGGGGGACAATGTTTACGCGGAGCTTGAAGAACGGGGGATATCCTATTCCGATGGCACATGTCCCTTTGTCAGACGTATTCACGATATCGTTCGCAGAAAGTCCTCCGAGGGCTGTGACGTCATCATTATCGGAAATAAGGACCATTCCGAGATAATCGGCATCGCAGGCAGCTGCAAGACTGAACCCATTATCTTAGAGGACGAAGGACAGTTAAGTGATTATCTTCTGAAAAATTATGAAAATTCGCCGAAAACTATTGCAATCGTCGTGCAGACCACTTATAATAAGAATAGGTGGAAGCTGTGCCGGGAAATTGCCGCACAGTACAGCAGATGCGAGGTTTTCGATACAATCTGCAGCGCTACCTCCGATAAGCAGAAGGAGGCTGCCGCACTTGCCGCAGAGTCTGATATCATGCTTGTTGTTGGCGGAAAACACAGCTCCAACACAAAAAAGCTTTTTGAAATCTGCCATAATATATGCCCGAGGACATATCTGCTTGAAAATTCTTCGGAAATAAATGCTATCGAAATGCTGAAAGGCTTTTCAGATATGGGTGATATCCGCGTGGGTATTACCGCCGGCGCATCGACTCCGGCACATATAATCAAGGAGGTTTATAACCAGATGAGCGAAAAATTACAGAACATGGATGAGGACTTTAACTTTGAGGAGGCCATCAACGCTTCGCTTAAAAGATTACATAACGGGGATAGGGTGAAAGGCTATATTACTGCTGTTAATAATACAGAAGCAATTGTTGATATAGGCGCAAAACAGACAGGTTATGTTTCTTTGGACGAGCTTACAGATGATCCTTCTCAGAAGGTTTCCGACGTTGTAAGCGTTGGAGACGAGGTTGAATTTATTGTCCTCAAGGTAAACGACGCAGAGGGTTACGTTACTCTCTCCAAGAAGAAGGTAGACGCTAAGGCTGGCTTTGACAAGATCGTTAAGGCTAAGGAGGAGAACACTGTTCTCGATGGCGTTGTTACCGATGTTGTCAAGGGCGGCGTGCTTGCTGTTGTCAACGGCATCAACGGAATCAAGATCTTCATTCCCGCTTCTCAGGCTACTGCTCGCAGAGATGAAAAGCTTGACGACCTTAAGAAGAAGGAAGTTAAGTTCAAGATCATCGAGGTAAATGAGGTTAAGGAAAAGGCTGTTGGTTCTATCAAGGCTGTTCTTTCCGCTGAGAAGGAAGAGGCTAAGAAGAAGTTCTGGGAGAACGTTAAGGTCGGCGACGTATTCAAGGGCGAGGTAAAGTCCCTGACAAGCTATGGCGCATTCGTAGACCTGGGCGGTATCGACGGAATGGTTCATATTTCCGAGCTTTCCTGGAACAGAATCAAGAATCCCGCAGAGGTAGTTTCTGTTGGCGATGTTCTTGAGGTTTACGTTAAGGACCTGGACGAAGAGGCTAACAGAATCTCTCTCGGCTACAAGAAGGCTGAGGACGATCCCTTCGTTAAGTTCACAAACGAGTTCGCAGTAGGCGATGTTGCAGATGTTAAGGTGGTTTCTATCACTCCCTTTGGCGCATTTGCTCAGATCATTCCCGGCATCGACGGACTTATCCACATTTCTCAGATCTCCGACAAGAGAGTTGCAAACGTTAAGGACGTTCTCTCTATCGGCGATACAGTAAAGGCTAAGATCACCGAGATCGACACCGAGAAGAAGAGAATCAGCCTTTCTATCCGCGCTGTTCTCGAAGAGGGCGCTTCCGAAGAGGCTGCTGAATAATTTCTGAATATTGGTCATGTATCCGCTCCGAGCTTTCGGGGCGGATTTTTTGTTGACTTT
>CAMEYZ010000271.1 GCA_945947715.1 uncultured Clostridia bacterium
TCGCGAAATGGAGCAGGGGAAAAATATCCCTGTCATCTTCCTCACTGCGGACAGCGATTCTGAGACCGAGACCCGCTGCTTTAAGGAGGGTGCTATAGATTTTATTGCCAAGCCCTTCGTGCCCGAGGTCATGCTTTCCAGAATCGGCAGAGTTTTGGAGCTGGAGGACCTGCGCCGCAGCCTTGCTGACAGACTGGAGCAGAAGACCAAGGAGGTCTCCGATATAAAGAGCAAGTCTCATCAGGACGCTCTTACAGGCCTGTGGAACCGAGCTCATACCGAGGAAGCGGTTAATGCTATGCTTTCTGAGGGAGAAAACGGCTCGCTTATGATGATCGACATGGATAACTTCAAGGCGATAAACGACAATTACGGTCATATCGCAGGAGACCAGACGCTGAAAATGTTCGCAGATACACTGAGAAAGTATGCTGTTGAGGGTGACGTTCTCTGTCGTATCGGCGGCGATGAATTTGTTGTGTTTGTTAAGGGCATCACATCAAAGAGCGAGATAGGAAACCGTGCTTCGGATATTATTTCCGATATGTGCTATAAGCTGGAGCAGTGCAAGTTTGAGACAAATTCCTCGGTGTCCATAGGTATCGCCCAGACTCCCGATGACGGAACTGAGTTCAATAAGCTGTACAACTCTGCGGATAAGGCACTTTACTACGTTAAGCAGAACGGTAAAAATTCCTATCATTTCTTTAGTGACAAGCTTCAGGAGGAGAGTGCCCGGGGCGGCAAGACTGTGGACCTCAATTATCTGCGCGAGTTCATGAGCCGTGCCGACAGCGGCAGAGGCGCATATCTGCTTGATTTCGAGAGCTTCCACCATGTATATAATTTTATCCGCCGCTTTGTGGAGCGCAGCAGCCGCGATGTTCAGACGGTGCTGTTCACAATCACCGAGAACGACAATGTGGAGCTGGACGTTTCCGAGACCGAGCTTGTGCTTGAGCTCCTTGAAAAGGCGATATATATTTCGCTGCGCCGTTCGGACGTTTCCACCAGATATTCCAGCAAGCAGATAATCGTTATCCTTATGGACGCCAACGAGGAAAACGGTGATATGGTCGCAAATCGCATAATTGAGTGCTTCAACAAGCTGTATACAGGCGACAGAGTGACTATCGAATATGGTATTGCCCGTATGGACAGCGAGGAACTGTTCGGGAAAAAGGCACTGCTTGAAGAGTAAATAGGGAAAAAAGCTGCGCAAAGGTAGATGATTCTTTTGCGCAGTTCATATTAAGGAAGCGCTGATAAAGGCGACGCCATCGTTTTCGACGTTCGAAAATCCGCCACTGAGAGTGTCGTGAAACGATTTAATCAGCGGTTCCTTAATTCTGTCAGTGTCGAGCGCAAGTATGAGAAATGCATCAAAAAAATCGTCCCCGAGAACCCTCGGGGACGAAATGTTTTTATCTCATAATCAATCGCCGAACGAAACGCCGATATCCTTTGCAGTCTTAACATAGGAGCACTCGGGGTCAACGAATTTTGTCTTGCCAGCAACGTCTTTGAGCTTGTTCTCGCCGATAGCGCCGTTTATCATTGCAACGGAATAGCCGAACTTATCCTTTGCGATAAGCTCTGCCGCACGGACGCCGAACTTTGTGGCAAGGATACGGTCATATGCTGAGGGGCTTCCTCCGCGGAGCATATGTCCGGGAGTACATACTCTGGTTTCGATGCCTGTGCCCTTCTGCACCTGAGCCGCAAGACGAGCTGTTGCTGTGGTGATGCCTGCGTCAAGACGTCTCTTTGCGCGTTCTTTCTTTTTGAGCTGAGCTTCCTCGATGTCGAAAGCGCCCTCTGCAACTGCCACGATAGAGAAGGTCTTTCCGGACGCAGAGCGCTTAGACAAGGAATCTATGACCTTCTGAGTATCATAGGGTATCTCAGGGATAATGATAACATCTGCGCCGCCTGCAATACCGGAATAAAGTGTGAGCCAGCCAGCCTTGTTGCCCATGATCTCCACCATGAGGATACGGCTGTGAGAAGCTGCGGTTGTATGGAGCCTGTCGATAACATCAGTAGCGGTATCCACTGCGGTATGGAAGCCGAAGGTCACATCTGTGCCGAAAATATCGTTGTCGATAGTCTTGGGGAGACCGATTATATTGAGGCCCTCTTCGGAGAGGAGGTTAGCGGTCTTATGGGTGCCGTTTCCGCCGAGAGTGAGCAGACAGTCGAGCTTCTGGGCCTTATAGGTGTCCTTCATTGCCTTTACCTTATCCACGTTATCCTCTTCGATAACGGACATCATCTTAAAGGGCTGACGCTTTGTTCCGAGGATAGTTCCGCCCTGGGTAAGTATTCCCGAGAATTCGGAATTGTCCATATCACGGGCAATATTGTTGATAAGTCCGTAATAGCCGTTCTGTATTCCCACTATCTGAACGTTGTCGCTGCCGAAGCGCTCGAAGCATGCCTTAGCTACTCCACGGATAGTCGCGTTAAGTCCGGGGCAGTCGCCGCCGCTGGTAAGGATACCGATTCTTTTTTTTGCCATGATAGTCCTCCGATCTGCCGAATCATCGGCTTTGCAGGTGTGTGAAATTTATTGTGAGAATTACACCTTTGCAGGCTCCTTCTGACGAAGTATGAGGAATTTTTCAAATTCATCCGCAGGCATAGGCTTTCCGAAGAAGTAGCCCTGTGCCCAGTCGCAGCCGGAATTTTTGAGT
>CAMEYZ010000272.1 GCA_945947715.1 uncultured Clostridia bacterium
GAGAATATCTCCGTCGGTGAGCCTTCCGCCTACAGCTATGCCGATATCTCTGCCGCTCTTTGTGGTCTTCCGCAGGCGCTTCCCGTCCGCCTCAAACCATTCCAGCTCAACGATATCAACGGGAGCTGCAATATTATCACGATGAATATTTCCAAGAATTTTTTCCGCTATCATAAACGTCCTCCAAATGTCAGAACATAAAATACCTTTGTGCCAGTGCAAGCTCCGAAAAGGGCTCACAG
The DNA here is from genome assembly GCA_945947715.1 of uncultured Clostridia bacterium. Classification (GTDB taxonomy): domain Bacteria; phylum Bacillota; class Clostridia; order Oscillospirales; family Ruminococcaceae; genus RGIG4694. The sequence continues at coordinate 243 of CAMEYZ010000272.1, forward strand.
GTGATGAGCTCACCGTCCACTGTAACGGTGTAGGTCTCGGGGTCTACCCGGATATCGCCGCACCTGTTATTGAAGCGCATATCAGCTTTGGTGATACTTCGGCAATTTTTCACAGGCAGCACCTTTCTTTTCAGGCCCAGAGCTGCTCTAATGTTGTTTTCATAGGCGCTTTTTGAAACGAAGGTGATGCAGCTCGATGAGAGCGCCTTTCCGTGAGCACCGAACATATCGGTATAGACCACAGGCTGTGGTGTGGGAATGGAAGCGTTTGCGTCACCCATTTTTGAAGCGAAGATAAAGCCGCTCTTAATGATCATTTCGGGCTTTGCTCCGAAAAACGCCGGATTCCACAGCACAAGATCTGCAACCTTTCCCACCTCCACAGAGCCCACATACTCCGATATACCGTGAGTTATGGCAGGATTTATGGTGTATTTGGAGATGAATCTTTTTATCCTGAAATTGTCATTTCGTTCATTATCCTCTGGAAGAGTCCCCCGCTGTTTTTTCATCTTGTCAGCGGTCTGCCATGTTCGGGTGATGACCTCGCCTACTCTTCCCATGGCCTGGGAATCGCTGCTCATCATGGAGAATATGCCCATATCATGTAGCACGTCCTCAGCGGCGATAGTCTCAGGACGTATCCTCGAATCTGCAAAGGCGATGTCCTCGGGGACCTTCTTATCCAGATGATGACATACCATGAGCATGTCAAGATGCTCGTCCAGAGTATTTTTCGTGTAGGGCATGGTGGGATTCGTTGACGAGGGCAGCACATTCGGAAAAGCCGCTGCTCTGATGATATCAGGAGCATGACCACCGCCTGCGCCCTCTGTGTGATATGTATGAATAGTCCTTCCCTTGAATGCAGCGATAGTATCCTCCACAAAGCCGCCCTCGTTGAGAGTATCGGTGTGTATAGCCACCTGCACATCGTACTTGTCCGCCACTGTCAGCGCACAGTCAATAACATCAGGAGTAGCTCCCCAGTCCTCGTGTATCTTAAGACCCATACAGCCAGCCTGTATCTGCTCCTCGGCGGCGTGGAAATCGCTGCAGTTACCCTTGCTTAAGAATCCCAGATTCATTGGAAGGTCCTCTGCGGCTTCCAGCATTCTGTGAACGTTGAACTCGCCGGGAGTGCAGGTAGTGGCATTGGTGCCGTCAGCAGGACCTGTTCCTCCGCCGATCATGGTAGTTACGCCGCTGTAAAGGGCAGTACTTATCTGCGTGGGCGAAATGAAGTGAATATGAGTATCTATTCCCCCCGCTGTGAGGATAAGTCCCTCTCCTGCGATAGCCTCGGTAGAAGCTCCGATGACCATGCCGGGAGTGACACCGTTCATTATATCAGGATTTCCCGCCTTGCCTATGCCTGCTATCAAGCCGTCCTTTATGCCCACGTCCGCCTTGATTATGCCCGTACAGTCGATGATAAGTGCGTTAGTGATGACCGTATCAAGACACTCATCATCAGCGGCCTTGCAGGACTGTCCCATTCCGTCCCGGAGAGATTTTCCTCCGCCGAATTTTGCTTCGTCGCCGTGAACGGTCATATCCTTTTCCACCTCTGCGATAAGGGAGGTATCGCCCAACCGCACTCTGTCGCCCACGGTAGGACCGTACATATCGCAGTATGCCTTTTTCGATAGCTTAATCATAGTCACACTCCTTTGAAGCCCAGAGTTCTTGCCTTTTCAAAGGCAGCAGCCCTTACATCGGGGTCGTCCATTTTTCCGTTGACCAGCCCGTTCAGACCATATCCGACCCGCTCCCCACCTATGGGAATAAGCCGTACCGTCTTTTTTTCGCCGGGCTCAAATCTGACAGCCGTTCCCGAGGGGATATCCAGTCTCATTCCGTAGGCTGCCTTTCTGTCGAAGTCCAGAGCCTTATTGAGCTCAAAGAAATGGAAATGAGAACCTGCCTGAATAGGACGGTCCCCCGTGTTTGCCACAGTGAGCTCGACAGCCTGTGTTCCCTCATTAAGCACGACATCGCCCTCGTCGATAAGAAATTCGCCAGGAACAAGCCTGCCATTCCCCTTAATGGGGTTGTGCACGGTTACAAGCTTCGTACCATCGGGCATAGTAGATTCTATCTGTATCTCATGTATCATTTCAGGAACTCCGTCCATTACGTCGTCGGCGGTGAGAAGCTTTGTGCCATAGTTCATAAGCTCTGCTGCGGACATGCCCTCCCGTGCCCTTTCCATGACCTCCATGCTGATGTATGCCACAGCCTCGGGGTAGTTGAGCTTTAGTCCCCGTTCCTTTCTGTCCTTTGCCAGCAGTCCTGCATAGTGAAGCATAAGCTTGTCCTGCTCTCTCGGAACCAGTCTCATAGTAATTCCTCCGATTATCCTTAATCTATTCCTGCCTTGCGCCGCGGATAATATTGCAGGGGTCCTTTATCAGCAGT
>CAMEYZ010000273.1 GCA_945947715.1 uncultured Clostridia bacterium
AAGCCTTTCAACTTGTGAGAATGAGGGTTGATTTTAGCAAGCATTGATTTTGTGGGGACAAAATTGCTCGCACATATATATCATAGAATGTATTTTAAAAATTAAGGTTATCTTAAGCTTCTCCTTAGCCGCATTTTATATGGATGCTCTATAATAATAACTGCAAAGGAGGAATAGCAATGCTTGAATGTATCGGACTGAAAAAATACTATAATGAAAAATATGTGGTGAATGATCTGAGTTTTAATGTGAACAAGGGCGAGGTATTTGCTTTTCTTGGAAACAACGGTGCAGGAAAAACTACCACCATAAAAATGATACTTGGACTTGTAAAAAAAGACAGCGGCGAGATAATGCATGATGATAATATCCTCATTGGGTATTCGCCCGAAACGCCCTATTTCCCGCCATTTCTCACAGGCTATGAAGTGCTTGATTATTACGCAAAAATTCAGAAAATACCCCATAGCATTCGCAGGACAGAAATAATGAAGCTGCTTGATTCTGTAGGATTGGAAAACAACAAAACACGGGTCAGAAACTACTCAAAGGGCATGCTGCAGCGGCTGGCATTGGCACAGTCTCTTCTGGGAGACCCGGAACTGCTTATCCTTGATGAGCCCACAGCAGGCCTTGACGCACTGGGACGCTTAGAGATAATTCAGCTTATCGGCAAGCTGAAAAATGCGGGAAAAACTATAATCATCAATTCGCATATTCTGAACGATATTGAACGTGTATGCGACCGTGGGATAATCATCAGAAACGGCGTTAAGCTGGGAGAATGGAACAAGTCGGACAATAATGAAGAGAGCCTTGAAGAGATATTCATTGAGCTTGTGGGAGGTATAAAGGAATGACTATCGCACTTACCGCATTAAAGGAAAAGCTTCGCAGAAAGGAGCTTTACATAGTATCTGCCATAGGGATACTTATTCTGCTCATCTTCGGAACAGGCTCGGGGACGCTGTCCATAAACGGTATGGCTGTCACCGATTACAAGATACTTGCACCGATCCTGCTTACCGTTATGAACGCCGTTGTCTGCATACTATCTGTCATAATGAGCCTAAGCACTATCCCAAACGAGTACGAACGGAAAACAAGCCACCTGATATGGATAAGAAACGTCCCACAATCACGCTATCATGGTGAGCTTGCCCTCGCAAACATTTTCTCGGGACTTGCTTCCGAAGCCATACTTTTTGCGGCGGTCATCATCTTTATGATAACAAACGGCAGAGCGGCAGAACTGTGGCGGCTTATTCCTGCCTATCTTATCATCGGAGTAAACGTATCAGCGGTATGTCTGCTGACAAGCGCTATGAGCATTGTACTGCCGAAATTTGCGGCGGGAGCCGTATCGGCTGCGGCAGCTCTTGCAGGTATATTCCACAGTCTGCTTTACACCCTTAAGGATATTGTCGGCGGCTTCGGCGGACAGCTTATAAAATATATTCTTAAACTTGTACCCGATCTTCACGGGATACAGTCACAGGCCGGAAATATTCTCACAGGAAAAGATGTTTATATCCATGTGATACTGACGGGATTTTTAGCAATATACATCTTCTCGGTAATGTCGATCCTCTTTAAAAGAAAGGAAGCCTGACCATGAAAAAGCTGATAATAATTCTTACAGGGATAGTTCTCGCTGCGGCAGTTATCGCAACAGGGACATACGGTCTGACGCAGAAAAATATCGACATATATGAGCGTGCGGCAGCCATAGACAGCTCGGTCACAGGCTTTGAGGACTTTGCTGTTACGGATTATCCCGTTGCGTTTTACGACGGTGAATATGACTATGTGCTGACATGGGAAAATGGAAGCTATAATATAGACAGACGAGTACCTGTTATCAGCTTTGCCGCTGCGACAGCCTATCCTATTGACGGCCATTACGAGGTCCTTGCGCCCACCGTTGAGAAGATGTCCTCGCTTTTAGGGATAATGAGCATGGGCGAGGCTGAATACGGCATTGAGGAACAGGTCGCCACAATATGGCATGAAGCCTTCCACTGCCGCCAGCTGACATATTATTACGACAACATAACGGGAATATGCTCCGAGGACGTGGACGAGAGCATCATTTCCGAATATGCCGATACGAATATTCAGGCAGTTGAGCTGTTCACGGAACAGTCAGAGCTTCTGGAAAAGGCAGTTAAATGCGAAGATATTGACACTCTGCGTGGATATATGATAAAATATAAGCAGCTCGATATGCAGAGAAAAGCACTGCTGTCAAAGGACATAAAGGAGCTGGAGGAATACTATACCATAGTTGAGGGAACAGCCTGCTATGTAGAAGCCTGCGTATACAGAGCGGAGCTTCCCGACCGATTTGATGAAGAGTATATCGACAATATCGGCGTATACAGAAAGGGCTCCTCTAAATATTACCGTTCGGGAATGGCACAGTGCATGATACTCGACAAGCTGAGTGCGGAGTGGAAAAATGAGTTTGACTTTTCCGAGCCGCTTACGGATATAATTTACAGAGAGCTGGAGATATAATATGGAATACAAGGTGCTTGCGGCAGACGATGAAACAGAGCTTTTGGACGCATTGGAGCTTTACACCGAAAGAGCAAATATCCGTCTGATAAAGGCGGACAACGGGATAACCGCCCTTGAACTGTTTCA
>CAMEYZ010000274.1 GCA_945947715.1 uncultured Clostridia bacterium
GTATCGTCATTTCCGCTGTGCTTGAAGGTGTAGCTGCCGTCCTTTTCAACGTTGAAGCAGTAGGTTTTCATATTGTTGTCGTATACTGCAAGAGGGGCGTCTTCGTCCGACTGGGAGTTCTCTTCGGAAATGTCTGCGTCCGGCTGGGCTTCTGTCTGCGATTCGGTGACGTTATCCTCGACAGCGGCAGTTGCTGCCGATGTATTTTCAGAAACCGCTTCGGAAGCAGCTTCATTTATTACAGAAGTATCTGCATTTGCAGCTGGAGTGACCTCAGGCTCCTGTTCACCGCAGGCGGTAAGAGCCATTGCAGCAAGAATAGCAGCGGTGACCTGAATTTTTTTCATTGTAATGTGTCCTCCTTGATATTGTTTTTGTCTGAGATATTACTCATCTCTTTTTATTATACCACTTGCGTATATGGTTTGTCAATCGAAAAATAGTGACAAAAAGATGATTCTTTGGAAAAAGTCCACGGTTTTTGTTTACAGAAAATTAATATTGAATCATAAATCTTACATGAAATTGAATGGCTTATGTTATATAATAAATGAAAACGTATACACGAAAGGCGGACTAACCTATGAAGTATAAAAATCCGATAATTTCGGGATGCTACCCCGACCCCTCCGTATGCTTTGCCGAAGGGAAATATTATATGGTATGCAGCTCGTTTCAGTATTTCCCCGGAGTTCCTTTGTTTGAAAGCGAGGACCTCGTTAACTGGAAGCAGATAGGCTATGTTCTCACCCGTCACAGTCAGGTCATGCTGGACAAGGTGGGTAGCTCCGGCGGTGTGTTCGCTCCCACCATAAGATACAATAATGGCAGATTCTACATGGTCACCACCAACGACACCACTCACACGAATTTCTATGTTTATACCGATGATATCTACGGCGAATGGTCGGAGCCTGTGACCGTTGACCAGGGCGGTATTGACCCGTCTCTTCTCTTTGACGGAGACCATACCTATTTTATCAGCAACGGCTCTGACGATAACGGCATTAACGGCGTTACTCAGTGCGAGATAGAAATTGAAAGCGGAAAAAAGCTGTCGCCCTCAAAGAATATCTGGAAGGGCTCGGGCGGACGCTATCTTGAAAGTCCTCATATGTATAAGATAAACGGGGAATACTATCTCATGGCAGCAGAGGGCGGCACAGAGTATGGTCATATGATAACCTATGCGAGAAGCAGCTCTGTCTGGGGTCCCTTTGAGAATTATCCGAAAAATCCCGTGCTGACCAACCGCAACAAGGCGCCTTACATAATTCAGGGAATAGGTCACGGAGACCTTGTAAACGACAGAAACGGTGACAGCTTTATCATAAGCCTTGGCTTCCGTCAGATAGGCATCTGGCAGCCCTATCACAATCTTGGCAGAGAGGTATTTTTAACGCCCGTTCATTTTGATGAAAAGGGCTGGTTCACTGCAGGAAATGATGGCACTACTGACGAGGAATATGAGATAAAGGGTGAATTCACCCAGGGCGTCCTCGGAGAATTTACCTTTGAAAATACCGAACCGAATATCCAATGGAGCTATCTGAGAAAGCATCACCCAGAAAATTATGAACTGGACCATGAAAAATATATTCTCCGCGGAACAGATATCACCCTTGATGAGGTCGATTCGCCCACGTTTATCGCTCTTCGTCAGAGAGAGTTTCGCTTTGAGCTTTCCGCCGATGTATCGGTGGATTCCGGCGAGGGCGGTATCACTGTCTACATGTGCGAGAACGAACATTACGATATTGCTGTAAGAAAAACAGACAGCAGCTATGAAGCTGTGCTGAAGCTGAACATCGGCGGTATAAAGCATGTTCAGGCGGCAGTTCCTCTTGAAGAGGGAAGGACAAGGCTTATCGTAAGGGGAGATAATTACAATTATAATTTCTATGCCGTGATAAACGGCAGCGAAGTTTTCCTTGGCAGCGGACAGACAAAGTATCTGTCGGCAGAGGTGTCCAGTCCCTTTACGGGAGTTATGCTGGGACTTTATGCAGTGGGAGATAAAAACACTGCGGAGTTTACCGGTTTTAGCTGCAGATATAATATAGATTGACTGTATAAATGTATCAAGACCGAGTCACATTCACTGATCCGGTCTTGTTTTGCATTTATTGTTCGATCTGCTTGCCTAAGAACTGTGCTGCTGCCTGAATGAGATTTTTCTGTACCTCGTTGGCTACAGCGTCGTTGTTGGGAGCAAGGAATGCTACTGCGCCTGTAACATCGCCCTCGGATAAAATAGGTGTGCAGGCGATAGCGGGTCGGTCAATTCCTTCAACAGGGAATACCTTTGTATCGTTGTGGCTGGTGTAGATATAGTTCTTGCGGTGCTCGAGAAATTCCTCAAGTCCCTGAGATACTCTGCGCTCGCTGAATTCCTTTTTCTGAACGCCTGCTACTGCCACTACATGGTCTCTGTCGAAAACCACGGTAGGACAGTTTGCAAGCTTGGTCATGACCTCTGCCACCTGTGATGCTGACTGTGACATTTCATTTATCGCGGAATATTTCTTGAAGATGACCTCGCCGTCTGAGCTTGTATAAATCTCAAGAGGGTCGCCCTTACTGAACACATTGACACGGATAACCTTGTCCCTTTTGTTGGAACT
>CAMEYZ010000275.1 GCA_945947715.1 uncultured Clostridia bacterium
GTAAGCAAGACTGCGAAGAAAGTGTTCGTTCCGCTGACTGTGGGCGGTGGTATACGCACTATCGACGATTTCAGGGATACTCTGCGTGCAGGCGCAGACAAGGTATCGGTGAACTCTGCAGCGGTGAAAAATCCGCAACTTATCAAGGAAGCAGCTGATATTTTCGGCAGACAGTGCGTTGTTGTAGCTATCGACGCTAAGAAGTGCCCGGACGGACACTATACTGTAGTTATCAACGGTGGACGCATCGACATGGGCATCGACGCTGTTGAATGGGCTAAAAAGGCAGAGGAGCTGGGCGCTGGAGAAATTCTGCTGACCTCCATGGACACTGACGGCGTTAAGGGTGGCTTTGACCTTGATATGCTGAATTCGGTGTGCGATGTGGTAAGTATTCCCGTCATCGCCAGCGGCGGCTGCGGCAAGCTGGAGCACTTCACCGAGGTCTTCGAAAAGACAAACTCGGCAGCAGCCCTGGCAGCTTCGCTTTTCCACTACAAGGAGCTTACCGTTGAACAGGTCAAGGAAGAAATGCAGCGGCATGGTATTCCTGTAAGAATGCTGTACAAGGGAGACTAACACATGGGACTTATTGAAGAAACAAACGAGCTAATGCTCGACTGGAACAAGATCGGAAGTATTTCCGAGGAAAACAAGGTCATTCCTGTGGCGGTGCAGAATTACAACACCAAGGAAGTTATCCTTGTTGCCTATGTGAACGAGGAGGCCCTCAAGGAATCTATCCGACTGAGAAAGGCTGTGTTCTGGAGCACTTCACGAAACAAGCTATGGTTTAAGGGCGCAGAATCGGGGAATACCTTTACGCTGAAGCACATTTTTGTCAACTGCGAGCAAAATTCGCTGGTGTATCAGGTCACCCCCGACAAGGGAAACATCTGCCACACGAGCTACAACGGCGTTGCAAATAACTGCTATTACAGGGAGCTTGACATGGATACCATGAAGCTCATCAATCTTAACGAAATAAAAAAGGGAGAATAAATATGACTGTTTACGAAGAGATTTTTGAAGTTCTCAAGGAGAGAAAGGCGGCGTTTGACAGGGGAGAGGCGCCCGAGAAATCCTACACCTGCTATCTGTACGAAAAGGGTGTGGACAAGATATGCAAGAAGGTGGGCGAGGAAGCCGCTGAGACTATCATCGCTGCCAAGAACGGCGATAGCGACGAGCTGATGAACGAGATAAACGACCTTATCTATCATGTTATGGTGCTTGCCGTAAATCAGGGACTTGAATGGTCCGATGTTGAAAAGGTGCTGAGTGACCGAAATGAAAAAATCGGCAATCTGAAGACCTTCCACCAGACAGATAAAAACAGCTGATTATAAAAAAGCGGACGATTTTCGAATATCGTCCGCTTTTTGCGTATTTACTGAATTTTATTACTGTCAAGTATATATCTTTACATATAGATGTACTGTAAAGGATTTTTATTTACAGTACCTAACAGTGTCAAGATGCTTGCTTTACACCTCATCATATCATAAAAATGCCGCACATATCATATAATGTGCGGCAAAATATTACTTTTTAAGCTCAGCAGTGATACGCTTGATGGATTCCTTAAACTCTTCCTCGTTTGAGTTGTTGAAGATAAGAAGTCCGTCGATGTCAGGCTTGTTGAAGTTTTGGGTTGCGATGTACTCGTCCCAGTGCTCCAGCTTCCATGTGTCGCGGTCGGAATTTCTTGCGATCATTCTCTGACGACATACCTCAATGTCAGTCTGTACCCAGATAACTGTAAGCTCTGCGCCGACTGCAGCAAGCTTCCTGCGCATCTCCGCAATTGCTTCGGGATTGCGTATCTCACGGGCAAAGGGAGCGTTGATCAGCACCAGATCACAGTATTCAAGAGCTTCAAGACCTACCGCGAAAATTGCGTCATATTCGTAGTTTCTGATGTTATCCTCGAAAAACTGCGAGCTGCGGTTCACTTCCTCGTTTGCGACCTTAAAGATCTGCTTTGAGAGGACGATCAGCGTATCCTTATCGAGATAGACAATAGGCTTTAAAGCCTTTGCAAGCTCTTTGGATACAAATGTTTTTCCACATGCAGGAGGAGATGTTACAAGAATTAAGTGCTTCATATCAGCATATCCTTTCATATTTTTATGTAATCCGCCTTTGCGGTACTTATTGTTTTCAGGCTGTCGGCTCCGTTTTTACGAGCGTGCAGACCGCATGTGCGGCAATTCCGCTGCCGTCTCCCGTAAAACCGAGGCCTTCCTCTGTTGTCGCCTTCACGCTGACAGACGATATATCACACCCACAGGCTTCGGCTATTATCCTCCGCATTTTGGGGATATAGTCTTTCAGCTTAGGTCTCTGACATATTATCGTCGAGTCGATGTTATTTATAGTGTAACCGCTTTCTGCCGCAATTACTATGACAGTTTTTAGCGGTTTGATACTGTCTGCGTCTTTGTATCTGTCGTCCGTATCGGGGAAATGCTGTCCGATATCGCCCAGTGCAAGTGCTCCGAGGATACTGTCCATTATAGCATGGACCAGAACATCCGCATCGGAATGTCCGTCTGCACCTTTTTCAAAGGGAATATCCACGCCACCGAGAACCAGACGTCTGCCTTCGGTCAGTCT
>CAMEYZ010000276.1 GCA_945947715.1 uncultured Clostridia bacterium
AAAAGCTCCGATATGTCCCAGAATATGAGCAATGTTATCCCTGATAGGATAGCTCAGATAAGAACTCTTGCTTCTCCTGCGGACGCTCCTGAGGAGGCTGCGGGAAGAAAATCCCGCTGGGCAGCTAAATCGGAGGAGGTGGCTGCGGCAGCTTCCGCTGTTAATGCTCCCAGAGAGTTTTTCTCAATGGAGCCTGAGAAGGTCATTCCTCCCGACAAGTCGGACGAGCCTATCTTGAAGACCAATTCAGTTCCTAAGGATTCGGTGGTGCCCAAGGAAAAAATTGCTCCCAAGCGCAAGCAGAGCGCTAACAAAACTATCGAGGAGCTTATGGGCATAATCGACGCGCAGCAGGAAAGAATCAACAAAACAAAATAAAGCTGCTTTAAGGCAGTGAATGTGCAGAATATCTGCGCAGGGTCCGTATATGGATACTGCGCAGATATTTTTTTGATATGACTGCTGCTATGTAAATTCACCTGTGTTTCATTTTCATTTCGTAATGCTTTCACGGAATTTACACATAGATAGGTTATTATATAATCGTGGCAAGGGAGAGAGGACAAAGGCTTCAAACCCACGTCACGACTGCTAATTTTGCTTTTATAAAGTCTGTGTTTACCCCTCACAGATTTTTTATAAAAGACCCCCAATTCATTTTTTCGCAGTATTTTACCCCTATACTGCGGAAACCCCCATAATCCTATATCATGTTTTTGCCCCTGCGGTCTCCGTGGGGGCGCCTTTTTTATCTGATGAAAAAACCGGGAGGAGCATGTCCTCTCGGCTTTAGTCTATATTCCTGATATGAAAGCTTATCTTATTCCGCAGCGGCAGCAGGCTGTGCCGAGGTGTTTTCCTCTGCAGGTGAGTCGGGGAGCGGACGTATATGCTTTTTGTCAATCCTTACCATAATGAACAGGGAGATGATAGCCGAGATACATTCGGCAATGGGAAAGGTGAACCATACGATATATTCATTTTCACCGATGGTCATGAGCTTTGTGAACAGATATGCAACGGGAAGAATGAAAATTATCTGACGGCATACCGAAATGATAAGGGATTCAAGTCCGCCATTAAGTGCCTGGAATATAGCCTGAAATGCGATGCAGGCCCCTGCAAAAATGAAGCTTATGGAAATTATCCTGATAGCGCTTATGCAAAGTGCCTCGGTGTCGCCCGAAAGGGAGAATACACCTGCAAGCGGCTCTGCGAAAATCTCGGTGATAAGCAGGCCTATTATCATAATGATAAGGGTATATAGCTGACCGTATTTGATTCCGTCCATTATCCTCTTCTTGCTGCCCATGCCGTGGCTAAAGGAAATTATGGGAGTTATGGCGTCGCGCAGGCCAAATGCTGCAAAGAGTATGAACTGCTGTATTTTATAGTATAAGCCGTATGCTGTGACGAGGTTTTCGTCTGCCTTTCCCATGATGATATTCAGACCGTAGGTCATTACCGACATCAGCGCCTGAGAAATGATAGCAGGAAGGCCGATGGAGTATATTTCCTTGATAATGTGTCCGGAGGGCTTTAAATATTTAAGTCCGAAGCTGATATTCCTGTTGACCTTGAAATGGAAGATGAACGCCAGTGCAAAGGAAAGCATCTGACCGATGACTGTTGCAAGAGCAGCACCGTATACGCCCAATTCCGGCAGGCCGAATAGTCCGTAAATGAGAATGGGGTCGAGGACTATGTTGCAGACAGCACCGGATATCTTGGCGATAGTGGAATACATGGAATGGCCCGTGCTCTGGAGAAGCTTTTCAAATACTGAAAAGAATACAATGCCAAAGGAAGCCATGCAGCACAGGGACAGATACTGGGTCGCCATGGAAACAATAAGTGGGTTAGAGCTCTGGGAGGAGATATATAGGTCAACTCCGAAAAGTCCGAAAAGCAGGAATACTATATAAATAACGAGACCGAGAAACATTGCGTTTTCTGCTGTTTTTGCAGCTTTTTCGGTATCGCCCGCGCCCATTGATTTGGACAAAAGAGCGTTTGCGCCTACACCTGTTCCGATAGAGACAGCGATTATGAGCATTTGCATCGGAAATGCAAGGGTAAGGGCATTTAGTGCGGACTCGCCGTTTTCTGCCATGTTTGAAACGAATGCGCTGTCTACTATATTATATAGAGCCTGCAGCATCATGGAAATGATTATTGGTATGCCCATTGAAAGCATAAGCTTATTAACAGGGGCAGACCGCATTTTGTCAGTTTTTTCTGTACTTTTACTCATTACAAATTCTCCTTTATATAAAATAAAAAAGTGGCAGTCTGCGATCGGATTTACGCAGAACTGCCACACATCTTATGAAATTATAATATCATAAAATAATCAGATAGTCAAAGGCTAATCTGCACAAAAAATTCTGATGATATGCGCTTAGTTTCCATGTTTTTTGACGTTTTGAGCGACAATGGAGGCTGATTAAATAATATGTATAATAAGTGTTGGTCTATTGTATTGTTGAAAAATCACAAAAGCGATACCAAAAATAAAGCAAAACTGTAATAAACATAAAAAGTAGAAAAAATACGAAAAAAGTCTTGACAAAAAGAAAAGAGTATGGTAGAATAAATACTGTTGTCAC
>CAMEYZ010000277.1 GCA_945947715.1 uncultured Clostridia bacterium
GGGACGTTTGACGGTTACCATAAAACAAAAACCTCCGGAAATGTTCAATAACATCTCCAGAGGTTATTCTTATTTCAGTTCAACAATAGTTACGCCTTCTTCACCCTCGCCAAATAATCCGTTTCTGAAGGATTTTACCGACGGATGACTTTTCAGATGACGCTGTATACCTTCACGTAGGATTCCTGTGCCTTTTCCGTGAATTATCGTGACGATGCCTGCATGAGTCATAACTGCGTTGTCAATGAATGCGTCAGTCTCAATGATGCCTTCGTCCACGTTCATGCCTCTGATATCAAGCTCCAGCTGAGGTCTCCGCTGTATTTTTTTGCCTGACGGAGTAATGCCGCTTCTGCCTGCGGGAACTTTCTTTTTCGGAGTATTATCCGCAGCAGGCTTCTCAACAAGCCTAAGATTGCTTACTGTGGTCTTGGTTTTCATAATGCCTGCCTGAACGAAAACGTTTCCGCTGGAATCGGGCTCTCCAGCAACAATTCCGTTTTTATTCATGCTCACAATGAATACCGAATCCCCTCTTTTCAGAGGACGAGGAAGCTTATAATCGGAATTATCCGTACCCCTGACAGGATTTGCTTCCTTGTACATTTTATCAATGGCAGACCGGCTCCGCGATTTTGCCTGTGAAGCCGCCTGCTCAAAATCAGCCTTGTTCTTTTCCTTGCGCAGTCTATTGAGCTCGTCCAGCAGCTTGTCAGATTCCATTCGGCAGTTTTCAACGATACGCATCGCCTCGATACGCGCCCTTTCAAACTCGGAGTCCTTGCTTGCTTCAATGCGCTGCTTTTCCTTTTCAAGCTCAGCCTTCAGCTGTTCCTGCTCAGCCTTCAGCGCTTTTGCTTCTTCGTTCAGCTTGTCATATTCGATACGTGACCTTTCAAGCTGAGCCACGACCTCTTCAAAGTGCGTATTTTCGTCGGAGACCAGCTCCTTAGCATTTCTGATTATATCCTCAGAAATACCCAGACGGGACGAAATATAGAATGCATTAGATTTTCCCGGTGAACCGATGATAAGCTTGTAGGTGGGCTGGAACGTATTAACATCAAACTCGCAGGAGCCGTTTTCCACGCCCTTTGTTTCCACGGCATACATTTTAAGCTCCTGATAATGAGTAGTCACCATCATTCTGCAGTTCCATGTCCGCAGATTATTTATGATAGCAACAGCCAGAGCTGCGCCCTCTACAGGGTCTGTGCCTGAGCCAAGCTCGTCCAGAAGTATCAGCGAGCTGCTGTCGGCCTTATTGCAGATCTCAACCACATTGCTGATATGCGACGAAAACGTGGATAATTCATTTTCAATGCTCTGCATGTCGCCGATGTCAACTAAGATGTTTTCAAACACGGAAACATGGCTTCCGTCGCCTGCAGGAATCATCAGACCGCACATTGCCATAGCCGTTAGAAGTCCGGTGGTCTTCAAAAGCACGGTCTTACCGCCGGTATTGGGTCCTGTGATGATGAGCGTATCAAAATCATAGCCAAGTCTGATATCCACAGGTACGACCTTTGCGGGGTCTATTAGGGGATGACGCGCCTTTTTCAGGTCAATTTTCCCGTCGTCGGAAATTTCGGGAACGGAGGCCTTCATCTTCGCGCCAAGATTTGCCTTTGCAAAATAAAGATTTATCTCTGCACAGGTGTCGTAATCGGCGATGACAGATTCTGCACATCTGCCGCACTCTGCGGACATTTCGGCGATGATGCGTTCAATTTCCGCTCTTTCCCTGTCCTTCAATATCTGAATATCGTTGTTTGCCTCAACTACAGCAATAGGCTCGATAAACAGCGTGGAGCCGCTGGCAGAGGAAGCGTGAACGATTCCAGGAACCGTTCCCTTGTGTTCGGATTTGACGGGAAGAACAAATCTTCCGTCGCGCATTGTGATGATGTTTTCCTGCAGGGATTTCTGTACCTCCGAGGACTTTATCATCTTGTCGAGACTGTCTCTTATCTTAAGCCCAGCGCGGGATATCTTTCGTCTGATATCGCCCAGCTCAGGGCTTGCAGTGTCAGCGATCTCGTCCTCGGACAGAATAGAATCGGTTATCCGCTTTTCGAGAGGAGCATTCGGAGTCAGCGACTCAAACAAATAGTTCAACGTTGTGTCAATCTCTCCGCAGGAAGAATACCAATCCGACAGAATATCTATCTGACGGAGCATCTGCGCGATATCAAGGAGCTCTCTCAGTGAAAGAGAGGCTCCCGACTGTGCTCTGCGAAGCGAACCTGTAACGTTTTTGAAGCCGCTGAATGATGGAGTGCTGTTCTTAACTGACAGTTCAAAAGCGTCAACAGTTTTCTGAAGCTCCTTTTTAACCGTATCAATATCGGAAAAGGGCTCGGTTTTTCGTATCATTTCTTTTGTCTTTTCGTTGGAAGCCTGTTCTTCGAGCATTTCCAAGACCTTATGTAATTCGATGGTTTTCAAATATTTATTCATAGCTGTAAAATACCTCGTTACGTATCTGTGTCCTTTACTTCGTTATAAAAATCAAGTGTTTTGAAATGGTGGTCCAGCTGAGTGAGAAGATATGTCTCAGTGACCTCGCCGAGAGCTTCCAGTGATTCCCCTGTTATCTTAAA
>CAMEYZ010000278.1 GCA_945947715.1 uncultured Clostridia bacterium
TGTCGCCCAGCGAAACGCCCTTTACAATATAGTTATGTGCTGCCGAAAAATTTTCTTTTTCGATATACATGCAGGCTGCCGCATAACACCCCTCACCGCAGCCCTGCTCAGCTGAGGTTATAAACCAGTCAAGGGCTTTTTTCGAATCGGGAGCTACGCCGTAACGGCCTGTGCATATCAGTCCGATATTAAGACTTGCCTGACCGAAGCCCATAGCTGACGCTTTTGTGAAATAAGCAACAGCTTTTCGCATATCAAATGCCACCTGCGTGCCTGTCAGATATATCACACCCATCAGATTTGCTGCAAAGGGTTCTGTATCTGCATATGGTTCAGCCAGCTCCAATGCACGCTTTTCGTTGCGGTCAAAATATGTTCCGTAGGCAAGATATTCAGCAAGCTTTATCTTTGCATTATCCCAGCCGTTCTGAGCAGCAAGTACAAGATATGAGCATGCAAGCTCCATATCCACATTTCGAAACTGCTTGAACAGCTCATATGCGGAACGGGGATAATGCTCTGCATTTGTCATAAGCAGCTTTATCGATTTGTTAAACTGCTTTGCGTTACGAGCACTGTTTGCCATTTCAATAGCTTTCATATGAACATCGGCATATGTCACAATTTTCCCCCCTTATTCCACAGGTCTGCCATGGCTCCACTCACCTGCAAAGCAGGAATTATCGGCATATCTGGCATAACCGACACAATGAAGCTGGCCATTCTGCCAATCACCCAAAAAAGCACAGGAATCCGTCATAATTACTCCGTCTGTAAGCTGATTATTCTCAAATTCTCCCGCAATACGGCTTCCGTCAGCTCCAAGACAGTAGCAATAATCATATTTTATTCCGTTATACATAGACCCAAACACTCTGTCACCGTTTGCAAATACAAAGATGCCCAGACGTGTACCGTTATTTGCGAAGAAGCCCTCAAAATAATCGCCGTTTTTCTCAAAGCAGTGACCAACAAAACCATCTTTGTCCTGATTTCCCTTATATATCTCACCTATTTTTCCTTCCGCAGGCTCAAAGGTATATAACAGATATAGCTCCTGCCATCTATGTTCTTCCCATTGTCTGAACATCTTGGTGCAGGCTTCTAATGCGCGCATATTGCTGCTGTTTACAGCATTTATAGCGCTGCCGATATAAGTCTGAACGCTGATATATGTCTTGATGATCCCGACGGAATTGCAAAAAATCATTTGTGCTGTATATTTTCCAATCTGCTTGACAATGCAATAAAAGAAACGGTCAAGCTTGATGATGTATCGGACCGTCATATAGAAATAAAAGCTGCGCAGAAGCACAGCTTTATACTTATCAGCTGTAAAAATCCCGTACCAGCCAATGCCGAAAACCGTAAGCTTGACCCTCAGAAAAGCAGCGGATACGGTCTGAAGATACTTCGCGACATAGCTATGCAGTATAACGGAAGCTTTGATATAGAGATCGCCGATGGATTCTGCACCGCAGTGATTGCTATTGTTACTGATATATGATATAAAGGCTGTCGCTTCGTGAAACAGTCTTATCCATATGAAGTCCAAGCCCGATATCCGCATTGATACGCTTTGCTGACATATGTTCAATATTTTTATTTTACAGCCTTATCCTTCCACCTGCCGCTTTTGTATCGGATAACACTTACCGCAGCCGTTACAAACCATGTACAGCAGGTGGTGAGCCATATTCCCCAATATCCGATAGAAGAAACAGAGGTGAGCAGCAGGGACAATCCTATGCGGCAAATGACCTCGGCAGCACCGTTCACAAGAGCATATCCGGTATCGCCTGCACCATTCAGAAAGCCTCTGACCGTGTGGATAATTCCCAGCGCCCAGTAAAAGCAGCCTGTCATAACGATAGCCCTTGAAGCAATATAAATAACATTATCTCCGGATACAAAGCAGGCTGTCAGCTGCCGTCCGAACAGTATAAACAGTATAAGCACTATAAAGGCAAATACCGTTGAGATTTTCAATGCAGAGCGAAGTCCTTTAACTGCACGTTCGCTTTTGCATGCGCCTATATTCTGTCCGGTGAATGTGGAAACTGCTGAATTCAGCGATGAAAAGGGCTGCTGAATAAACTGCTCTATCCTCATGGAAACTGTATATGCCGCCATAACATTTTCTCCGAAGCCGTTTGTTACTCTTTGCAGGGCGGTCATTGACACGGAAATAAGTCCGTTCTGAACAGCTATGGGCAGACCTGTTTTTATGCAGCGAAGCATCATACCCCTGTCGGATTTCATGTCCTCGGAGGAGAGCTTTATCTCCCTGCCCTTTCCGAAGCAGTATATTATGCAGGATGCTGCGGAAAGTCCCTGAGCAAGTACGGTAGCCCACGCCGCTCCCGATACTCCGAAGTCCAGCACCACCACAAAAAGCAGGTCAAGTGCTGCATTCAGGATACTCGCCGCTCCCAAAAATATGAGCGGAGTTTTTGAGTCGCCCACAGCTCTCATCATAGCATTTATCCAGTTGTATGCCGCAACAGCAATCGTGCCGCCACAGGCTATCTTCATATAGACAGCCGCATTTCCTATAAGATTATCGGGAACATTCAGCCGTCTCAGAACAGT
>CAMEYZ010000279.1 GCA_945947715.1 uncultured Clostridia bacterium
CTTGCTGCCGCGGAGGATTCTCTTTGTGCAATTTCGGCGCTTATCTCTTCAAGGCGAGCCTTTGCGGATATGCTGTCGGCTTCAAGCTGACTGATGCGCTCCTTGATGAGCTCAGTCTGCTCCGCCGAGCCCTCGAGCTGCTTTTCAGTCTGTTCGATACCTGCGTCGATGCGCTTTATCTCCGCTTCAAAGCGGACCTTGTCGTTTTCGGTCTGTCGTATCTTGTCCTTGGAAGCTTCGATATCAAAATGAAGCTTGTCGGTTTCAGCTTTAAGCTTGTCGCGGTCGGTCTTTATCTGAGCGAGCTTTTCGTTCAGGCCATTTTTTTCAGCGGTGAGGCTGTCTATCTCAGATTTTCTGGATAACATTCCAGCCGATTTTGCCAGCGAGCCTCCCGTAAAGGAACCGCCTGCATTGATGACCTGTCCGTCGAGGGTGACTATCCTGAATTTGTAGCCGAACCGCTTTGCGATATCACCTGCGCTGTCAAGGTCCTCGCACACGGCGATGCGTCCCAGAAGGGAGTTGATGATACCGGTGTATTTTTCGTCGAATTTCACCAGGTCGCAGCCCAGTGCGATAAATCCCTCCTGACCCTCAAGGCGCTCATTCAGACGATTTCCCTTTACCGATGTTACGGGCAGAAAGGTAGCACGTCCCGCGCGGTTGTCCTTCAGAAAGCGGATAGCCTCCTTGGCGCAGTCCTCGTTTTCGGTGATGATGTTCTGTAAAGCTCCGCCCAGCGCAGTTTCAACTGCGGCAGAGTATTTGCTGTCAACTGAAATGAGCTGTGAGACAGTCCCGTGGATACCGCGCAGCGCGCCCTGCTTCGAGGAGCGCAGAATCTGCTTGACTGCGTTGTTGAAGCCCTCCATGGAGTTTTCCAGTCCCGTGAGAAAGCCCAGCTTCTGATCTATCCCACGTATTTTAAAGGTGATGTCGTTGAGTTCCTTTTCTGCTGCTGCAAGCTTTCCGGCTCTTGCATCGTAAAGCTTTGAGATACCTGAGAGACGGTTTTCCTCCTCGGATATCTTTTCTCCCAGCAGACCTCCGCCGCTTATGACGTCCTTTCTTTCACTGCGGTAGTTATCCAGCGCCTCGTTCAGCGACTTAAGCTGCTCCGCCGCGATATCAAGCTGACGACGCATATCCTCGGAGCCGCTTTTTCCCGTTTCGATAGCTGCAGCGTATTTTGACCGTGTTATATAAAGCTTGTTAAGCTCAGCATTTTCCGACTCATATGCCTTGTCGAAGGATTCCTGCTCAGCTGTTATCTCGGACAGTGTCTTTTCCTGCAAAGCGTATTCCTTTACAGTTTCCGAGAGCTTTTTTTCCTTTGCCTTTTTCTCAGAGAGCTTCCGCTCTATCTCCGCAGCAGTTTCGCTATCTGCATTTTCTGCGTTTTCGATGCGTTTTTTGTACTCCTCGATGTTTTCGGTGCAGTGTCTAATCTCGTTTTCGCATACGGCAATGTCGGCATTTACCTGTGAGTCTGCCTGTTCGGTCTCGCGAATTTTCTGGCGCAGCTCGTCGATTTTTATCTGACTGTCCTGCATATCGCGGGTAAGCTCCTGCATGCGCTGTTCAGTGCGTTCGATGTCCGCTTCGGTGTTTTCATATTCACTTGAATTGATGAGTATTTTTTCCTCTATCTCAGAAAGATTTTTCTTAAGAGCCGCAAGCTGATTTACCCACACGGTTATTTCCAGCGATTTCTTTTCCTCGGACAGCGAGATAAACTCCGCCGCCTTTTCCGACTGCTTTCGCAGGGGCTCGATGCGTACCTCCAGAGCAGAAACTATGTCCTTCAATCGGAGAAGATTTTCCTCGGCATTTTCAAGCTTTCGTTCGGCTTCAGCTTTTTTGAAGCGGAATTTTGAGATGCCTGCTGCTTCCTCGAAGATGTCACGGCGCTCGTTGGATTTTGCGGAAACTATCTCGGCGATGCGGCCCTGACCGATGATAGAGTAGCCATCACGGCCCATTCCCGTGTCCATGAAAAGCTCGGTGATGTCCTTAAGGCGGCAGTTTTTTCCGTTGATGAGGTATTCGCTCTCGCCGCTGCGGTAGAGCTTTCGGGTAACGGCAGCCTCGTCCGAATCCACATTCAGCACACGGTCGCTGTTGTCTATTTCAAGGGTGACCTGCGCAAAGCCCATAGGCTTTCTCGACTGTGTTCCCGCGAAGATGACGTCCTCCATTTTTGCACCTCTGAGGGTCTTGGAGGACTGCTCGCCCAGCACCCAGCGCACAGCATCGCCGATGTTGGATTTTCCGCTTCCGTTAGGACCCACAACTGCGGTAATGCCCTTGTTGAAGTCCAGTCTTATCTTGTCGGGAAAGGATTTAAAGCCTTGTATTTCCAGTGATTTTAAGTACATATCACACTTCCTGTTTCATCATATATGCAGTAATTATTTCCTCCGTAAACAAAGTGATCGCGGGGGACTGCTTTATCCTCTTTAAAAGTAAGTCCGATATTTTTTTCGGAGAAATATTTTATATTTGACTTTTTGTGTCCTGCAGCAGCACTTCTGTCGCAGGGGCTGACGGTGATCT
>CAMEYZ010000280.1 GCA_945947715.1 uncultured Clostridia bacterium
CGGGGATTTCTCTATTAACGAGGGGGAGGATAAGGGTCTTGCCGACAATATCCTTGTAGCGCTCGTCGTTGGGATTTACTGCAACAGCAGTATCGCCCAGCAGAGTCTCAGGACGAGTGGTGGCAAGCTCAAGATATCCGCTGCCGTCCTTGAAGGGATAGCGCAGATGCCAGAAATGACCTGCCTGATCTTCATAGGAGACCTCAGCGTCAGAAAGGGAGGTCATGCAGTGAGGACACCAGTTGATTATTCTCTCGCCGCGGTAGATAAGTCCCTTGTTGTAATACTTTACGAAAACCTCCTTGACAGCTTCAGAGCAGCCCTCGTCCATGGTGAAGCGCTCTCTGGACCAGTCGCAGGAGCAGCCCAGCTTTTTGAGCTGTTCAACTATCCTGCCGCCGTACTTGTTTTTCCATGCCCATGCTCTTTCCATGAACTTTTCTCTGCCCAGGTCCTCCTTTGTGAGACCCTCTTCCTTCATGGCAGCAACTATCTTCGCTTCAGTAGCGATAGCAGCGTGGTCTGTTCCGGGGAGCCAGAGAGCATTATAACCGCTCATTCTCTTCCAGCGGATAAGGATATCCTGCAGGGTCTCGTCCAGAGCGTGTCCCATGTGGAGCTGACCTGTAACGTTGGGGGGAGGGATAACGATAGTGTAAGGCTTTTTCTTGGAGGAGGAATCCGCCTTGAAGCAGTCGTTGTCCAGCCAGTATTTATAGATTTTGTCTTCGGTTTCTTTAGGCTCGTAGAGCTTTGGGAGTTCTTTTTTCATGTAGATTATCCTTTCATAAATTTTTCGAAAAAAATAAACCGCCCCGATATATCATCAGGGCGGAGATTTCCGCGGTACCACCTGAATTCGCACAGAAAGAGTGCGCACTCAATATCCTTAACGGGGATAAGACGTTCTCCGCTACTGCGATTTTCACGGAGAAGGCTCAGAAGCTACCTTCCGCATATCCTTCATAAAGACTTGCACCCACCGTCTTTTCTCTGATTTCGGGAATATGCGTACTCATCTTCGTCACAGCCTTTGACATATTTATATGATATCACGTTTTTCCGCGTTTGTCAACAATTTTTTTTATTTTTATATTTTTGAATATTTTGAAGTCATCTGCAGATAATAGCTTTTGTAAAGGAGTGATAACAATGTTCAACAACCAGAACAACCAGAATAACAACCAGCAGAACCAGAACAGACAGAATCAGAACAAGCAGAATCGTCAGCAGAACCAGAACAAGCAGCAGAACAACCAGAATCAGAACCGTTTTCAGAACAACGAGAACGAATGACCTGAGCTGATATCCGATAAAATGTTGAGATATCGGCAAAACCGCCCGTTTCGGGCGGTTACATATCAGTTTATATCTTCCTTAGGCGGCTGTTCAAGCTTGATAAGCTTTGAGCAGCCCTTTTGCTGCATGGTAACACCATAGAGGACATCCGCTTCCTCCATGGTGCCTCTTCTGTGAGTTATGGTGATAAACTGGGTAGTGTCGGTGTAGTGCCGCAGATACTGTGCATATCTTGCAACGTTTACGTCGTCCAGAGCAGCCTCAATCTCGTCCAGTATGCAAAACGGCGCAGGCTTGATGTTCAGTATCGCAAAATACAGCGCGATAGCCACGAACGCCTGCTCGCCGCCTGACAGCAGAGAAAGGCTCTTGATGACCTTTCCCGGAGGAGCCACGTTTATCTCAATGCCCGATTCCAGGACATTTTCCGGGTCAGTGAGCCGCAGCTCTGCCTTTCCGCCGCCGAAAAGCTCGATGAATATTTTTCTGAAATTCTCGTTGATAAGCTCAAAGCTTTCGGAGAACTGCTTTTTCATGGTCTCGGTCAGCTCAGCTATGATGTTTTCCAGCTTTTTCTTGGAGGAAATAACATCGTTTACCTGTCCCGACATGAACTCGTACTGCTCGGAGACCTCCTTGTACTCTTCGATAGCTGCCACATTGACGTTTCCCAGAGCACGTATCCTCTGCTTTATCGCCGCAAGGTCACGCTGGGTCTGACTAATATTGTCCACGGGTCTGGCAAGCTTTTCCGCCTCGGAGAGGTACAGCTCGTACTGTTCCTCCATGGAGCGGATTATCTCATCGCAGCTGTTCTGTACGGAGCTGCGGCGTTCCTCCAGACGGGTGCGTTCGGCAGCGAATTTCTCCTTGCTGTCAGAAAGCTCTCTGCTTTTTCTGCGCAGCTGAGTGCTTTCCGCTTCCTTTTCGATGCTTACGGACCGCTCGTCGGAGATGCCGGAGTTAAGCTTTTCGATAATATCCTTTGAAGAGGAAAGCTTTGCGCGCAGCTCTTCTATCTCTCTTTGCTTATCCTCGATCATGCGGTTCTGCTCGTCGATAAGGACAGCCATTCTTGCGCTGTCGTCGCCGTTTGAGCGGCGCTGCTCTTCTATCCTGCGGACAGTCTCGTCGATTCCCTCTATCTCCTTGGAAAGCTCTGCCTCGGTTATCTTAAGCTGCGAAAGCTTTTCGGATATCTCTGCTCTTTTGGCAGAAATCTCCGATTTTTTCTCGGAGCTTGCTGCCGCGGAG
>CAMEYZ010000281.1 GCA_945947715.1 uncultured Clostridia bacterium
GGCCTCGGAACAGGCAAGGACAAGGTCAACGAGGCATTCAGCAGCGTTGTTTCCCGCCCTCTGCTCGAGACCTCTCTCTCCGGCGCAAAGAGACTGCTGCTTAATGTTACATTCTCTCCCGATGTATATCTTGAAGATGTCAATGACCTGGCTGAAAGAATTGAAGAGGCTGCAGCTCCTGATGTAGATATTATCTTCGGTTCCTCTCCCGACGAGTCTCTCGACGATGCTATCAGCGTAACTGTTATCGCTGCTGGCTTTGAAGAGCCTGACGTTGTCAACGTTGACAATAAGATGATGAACGACGCTATGCAGGAATTTGCCAACGCAAGAGGAGTAAATTCTATGAACAACTCCCGCACAGGCTTCGGAACTCAGTCCAGAGCAGGTGTGCAGAACAGCACAAAGAGCGATCCTTTATTTACATACGGAAACAGCTCCAGCATGAGCAACATGGACGACGATCTTATCTCCATGTTCAAGGACAGAAAGTAATTTTTGATCTATCGGGCTCCCGCGTACTTGGTTACTGCGGGAGCTTTTTGAATTTATGCCTATTATCGGAACGGAAAATATTTCGCATATCTTATAAGACTAAAATAATCATGGCAGCCGCCTCTGCAGCAAGAGATGAAAGTGACCACTGTATGAAGCTTCAAAATGTAAAAGGGTTGGCAATATATCACCGTAATTGCCTGCGTATTATGAAATCTGCATTATAAATCCCGTCATATTTTTGTTAAGTTAGTTTAAATTTCAAGTTGACAATGGGGCGCTTATGTGTTATCATAAATTATACGGCGAATAGGCTTTTCGCCGCTATTGTGATTTAAAATGGAGGAAATTTATTATGAAATTTAAAAAACTGCTTTCGGCAATTACTGCTTCCGCTCTTTGCCTTGGTATGCTGGCAGGCTGCGGTAATGCTGCTGATTCTTCTTCTGACAGCTCTGAAGCTTCCGCTGCTTCCGCTGACGGTGAAAAGGTCAAGATAGGCGTTATCCAGATCGTTGAGCATCAGTCACTGAATACTATCAGAGATGCTTTTACCGCTCAGATGAACGAGCTCGGCTACATAGACGGCGAAAATGCTGAGTTTGAGTTCCAGTCCGCTCAGGGTGAGGTATCTACCGCTAATTCCATTATCCAGAGCTTTGAAAGCGACGGTAAGGATATTATCGTGGCTATCGCAACTCCTACCGCTCAGGCTGCTGCTACCGTTTCTGATGAGATACCTGTTGTGTTCTCCGCTGTTACTGACCCCGTTGGCGCAGGCCTCGTTGACAGCCTCGAAAGCACTGGCAAGAATATTACCGGTACCTCCGATGCGCTCCAGATTGACCTTATCCTCGATTTTGCGTCCTCGATGACTCCTATCAATACCCTCGGCTACCTCTATAACCCCGGTGAGGCTAACTCCGTTTCCTGCCTCGAAGAGGTAAAGGCTTACTGCGATGCTCACGGCATCACTCTCGTTGAAAAGACCGTTACTAACTCCTCTGAGGTACAGCAGGCTGCTCAGGTTATGTTCGAAGAGGTGGACGCTGGCTTCTCTCCTAACGATAACACTATCGCTGCTGCTATGGCTGCCGTTTCTGAGGCTGCTAAGGAGGCTAAGAAGCCTATGTATGTGGGCGCTGATTCTATGGTAATGGACGGCGGATTCGCTACCCTCGGCATCGACTACACCGACCTCGGCAAGGAGACAGCTAATATGGCCGATCAGATTCTTAAGGGCGAAAAGACTGCTTCTGAGATACCTGTTAAGGTTTTCGATTCCGACCTTTATCAGTATGTTAACAAGACTACCGCTGAGGCTATCGGCGTGACTATCCCCGATGATGTTCTTAACGACGAGCGCACTGTTATCGTTGAATAATCCCCGATTTTTTACCTGATACTCCGAAAAGCTGCCCCCTTTTTGCGGCAGCTTTTCTTTTTCCTTCGAAAAAGAAAAAATTTCTTGACATATTCTGCGGAATGTAATATAATAAGTACAGCGGCGCTTTCTGCGCATTATATTTTAAGGTGGTTTGTATTATGGCTGAAAAAACTATGGATAAGATCGTTGCGCTCTGCAAGGGTAGGGGATTTGTGTATCCTGGAAGCGAGATCTACGGCGGTCTCGCTAATACTTGGGATTATGGCCCTCTCGGCGCAATGCTTAAGAACAATATCAAAAATGCTTGGCTTAAGAAATTCGTGCAGGAGTCTCCTTACAATGTGGGTCTCGATTCTGCTATCCTTATGAATCCTCAGACTTGGGTCGCTTCCGGTCATATCGGCGGCTTCTCTGACCCTCTTATGGACTGCAAGGAGTGTAAGACAAGACATCGCGCTGATCAGCTTATCGAGGATCAGGCCGGCGAAAATCCTGCGGGCTGGTCTAATCAGCAGATGGAGGAATATATCGCGTCTCACGATATCAAGTGCCCTAACTGCGGTAAAAAGAACTTTACCTCTATCCGTCAGTTCAACCTTATGTTCAAGACCTTCCAGGGCGTTACTGAGGATACTAAGAATGAGCTTTATCTCCGCC